>JAFVOG010000042.1 GCA_017505945.1 Clostridia bacterium | reverse complement strand
GTTCTACGGGCGTATCCAACCCCTGCTTTTCCGCGATAAATCCGTCCGCCTGAGCAAGCCGTAACGCCGTCCAAAGCTGTTCGTCCGTCGCGTCCGTTTTTCCCCACAGCAAGTTTTCGCGCACCGTCCCCTTAAACAGTTTGGCTTTTTGGGGTACTACGCCGATACGGGTACGCAAATATTCCTGCATCCCCAAATCGGAAACGCTACGCCCGTTTACGCGCACTTCGCCCTTAGAAACGTCGTAAAGATGCGGAATTAAATGAACAAGCGACGTTTTACCGCTACCCGTACCGCCGATAACACCCACCGTTTCTCCGCGCCGTACCGTAAAGGATATATCTTCCAACGCTTCGTGCGCGCCTTGCGAATATTTCATAGACACGCCGTCGAACACGACAAGCCCGTCTTCATGCACACGCTTACCGTCTTCGTCTATACGGATAGACGGTTGCATATTCAAAACGGCGGAAATTCTACCTGCGCACGCCCCCGCTTTGGTGACGGTGACGATAAGGTTGGCAAGCTTGATAAGCTCGATTAAAATTTGACTCATCAAGTTGTACAGCGCAAGCACGCTACCCTGCGATAAACGCCCCGTATCCACGCGCACCGCGCCTTTGGATATGAGCCAAATCATCGCAAGGTTAATCAGCGCAAGCGTCAACGGGTTGGTAATCCCTGCGATTGCGCCAACGAATTTTCTACCTTTATTGAGTTTTTCATTGCGTTTATCAAACAGCTCGGCTTCTTCGTCTTCCCGACAAAAGGCACGCAATACCCTTGCGCCCGTCAAGTTTTCACGGGTAGATAGCAATACTTTATCCAAATCTTCCTGCGAACGTTTATACAGGGGCATACAAATTCCCATAACGGCGTACACCACCACCGCCAAAACGACAATGGTAACAGAAAACACCCCGATAGACGCAGAGTCCACGAAAAACGCCGTAATCATTGCGCCGAACACGATAAACGGCGAACGCAAGAATAACCGCAAAGCCAAATTGACGCCCGATTGCACTTGATTGACGTCGCTGTTCATACGGGTAAGCATCGTTGCCGAACCGAGCGTATCCAAATCCTTATACGAAAGCGATTGCAATTTCTTAAATAAGTCCCGACGCAAATCCGCCGAAACGCCCGTTGCCGTACGCGCCGCAAAATATTGTGCCGTAATAGAAAAGACAAAACCGATAAGCCCAAACGCAATCAGCAGTACGCTCATCCACGCGATATACCCCTTATCCGCGTTGGGGTACGCGCCGTTTACGGGCGTTCCAAGCCCCCTATCGACGATAAGCCCTACGACGATAGGTACAAGCAATTCAAACGTGGCTTCCAGCAATTTGAAAAACGGGCCAAGCAAGCTTTGCCATTTGTAATTTTTGAAATAACCGAGCAGTTTTTTCATATTTACAATCCTTTCTATTGTATCATTATACCACGATTGTCCACAAAAACGCAACGATTTTTACTATGTTATAGTAAAAGAGAACGGAGCGAAACGCTCCGTTCTTGGCTATTTTTAGCTAATTTTTACTTTTCTTCGTCTTCCGTCAGCAAACAGCGGTAGATTTCTTGATAATCGTGAATTTCCACCAAACGTTGCCCGTCTTCCGTCGCGTCTATCTTGTCGTTGGCACGCATCAATCTTCCAACGTTAATCCATTTGTTAGAAACGAGTACGAACGCGATAAAGCATACGAACGTCAACACCCCTAAAATAACGGTGGGCACGACGTAAGTATTATCGATTACGGCAAAGTTTTTCATACCGATAACCGCCGTTGCAATCGCAAGCGCAATCAAGGGCAAGCACACGCAAATAAACGCGATAGCCGATTTTTTCATACGCTCTTTAAGGATGGCTTTGCGGTGCGTACGCTTTTCTTCCAAGCTTTCGGCAAGCGGTTTTTCTTCCGCTTCTAACTCCGCATAACGACGGCGGAACACCGATTGATATTCCTTTTTAATGATTTCCACCGCATCTACGCCCAAGTCGTATTCCAAGCTTTCGATACTCGCGTCCGCATACTCCCCAACCAAGACGTCGGGGTTTGCAAAATTTTCCGTTTTTGCACGCCAGTACCCTACCGACGCATCCGTCGCTTCTTCGTCTAAATTCAGCGCTTCTTCAAACACCGTTTCCGCGTCTTGGAATTTGCCTTCTTCCAACAAGGCGTACCCTTCCTTGCACGCGTTTTCGTATTTTTCTTTGCGTTCCTTGGCTTCCGCTTCCTTTTTTTGGCGGAGCTTTAACGCTTCTTCGGGGGAAAGCCCTACCAAATCTTCGTCGTCTTCGTCCGAATCCAAAACGGGGAACTCAAAGGAAACTTCGTCTTCCACCTGTTCTTCTTCCGCTTGCCCGTCGAGCTGGTCGTCCGTCGCGTCCACGTACCCATCCTTCGTCTTTTTCAAGCGCACGCCTCTACCGTATTCGTCGTCGATAATTCTTTCTTCCATCTTTCTTTTCTCCGTATTTTTATGGCGTTACCGTCTTCGTCGCAATCGCACAAAAACCGCCTTGATATTGTTTTTTCGCCAAATCTCTCGCTTTTGCCGTGGGGAATATGCCGAACACACAGCTCCCCGAACCCGTCATTCCTGCCACCAAAGGATTGAGCGCTTTCATTTGTTTTTTCGCTTCTTCCACGTCGCCGTTAAGATACAGCGCAGGGATATATAAATCGTTGGTGACGTATTTGCACGCATCCGCAATATTGCCATCCCCCAACGCTTTTATACAGCCGTCCGTAGCACTTTCTTTCCATTGTAGCGTTTGGGGCAATTCGTCGTACTTTTTATAGCAAGCCCCTGCGCTCACGGTGGAATTCGGACACAGCAACAGCAAGTATAACGTTTGGTCCAACCCCGTATCCTTGACGATATTTCCCCTGCCTTGCATCCGCTTGTAACCGCCGTGGAGCATATACCGCGTATCGCTACCCAAGCTGTCGGCAAGCTCCGCCACCGCTTCGTCGTCCGCAATCCCAAACAGTTTCGCCATACCGTACAGCACGCCTGCGGAATCCGCCGAACTACCGCCAAGCCCACCGCCAAGCGGAATATTCTTCTTAATAAAAATATCCACGCCAGACGTTTTGAACCGTTTGCTGAACGCAAACGCCGCTTTTAAGGCGTTGTTCGTTTCGGGCGGAATACTCTCACTGCCCATACCTTGCGTGCGCACCGTTGAATAATCGTCCGTGCGCCGAACCAGCTTAATATCGTCGTACAAATCGACGCTTGCCACCAACGAATCCAACAAATGATAGTTTTGTTCCACGCCCGTAATTTCCAGCGTAAGGTTTATTTTTGCGTAAGCCCTGCGTTTATAGACGTTCATATACTCCTACCTTGCTAAAAAATAACGGTGGGATTGCGCCCACCGTTTTTGGTTTGCTATATCATTGTAACATATTTCCGTAAAAATTTCAACCTATTCGCTGTAAAAAATCAAATTTACTTAATTTGCCGATAGACGAAAATGCGTTGCCCTGCTACGACGGGGAATTGCAAGTCGGGGTTTGCCGATTGCAAATCTTCGGGTTTTACCGAAAGGCGTTTAGCCACTTCCCAAAGCGATTCCCCTTCTCTCGTCATAAACACCGACACCGCCGCGTCGCAAACGGGACGTTCTTCCCCTTCGTCGTACGCGCGAATATATTCCCAAGTCCGTTCCTCGTACAACCGCACGCAAAGTTTCAGCGTTGCCTCCGCCTCGATTTCGTCCCCCTTTCTTTTCGCCGTCAAGCCCACGACAATCCCGTCCGCTTCCGCGCTTTCCCCTTCCACAGGGATAGGAAACGCAAAGGGCAAAGAAAGCGTGCGAGTCCTTCGTCCGCCGTCAGCATTTTTCACTAAAATTTCCGCCGTAATCACCCCTTCCGCTTCCATGCCGTTTTCACTGCGTTTGCAAGCAATTTCCGTCCGCGAAAGCGTTGCCGTTTCCAAAACGTAGTCTTCCCCGTCGTCCGAAGACAGCGTAGCCAAACCCACGACGCGGTGGGTATGCGTTTGTATATTCGTCAAGTACCTGCCCGTCTCTTTCACTCGCTGTACTTGCGTTTCGTGCCCCACGCTAAACGCGTCTTGCGCCAAAGAAAGTTCATCCAAACGGGAAAGATAACAATCGGCGCTAAGCGTATAGGCAAACACCATTTTGCTCTTGCCCTTATCTTCGTCCACCCCTGCCGTAATCGTCGCCGATTTCACCGTAACCCTTGCGCAAGTGCTTACCCTGCCAAACGCTTCTTCACAGGGAATTTGCATCATAAAAGGCACAAGCCGTTCGTAAAAACAAACGCCGTTATCCGCCTTTAACGCACAAATCCCCAGCGCAATTTCCCCTTCGATATCCAGTTGTCCACCGCTGGCGCGCATACGGGTTACGACAGCGTTTTCACTGTGCAATACGACGTCCCCTACGTAGTCCGTTTCAAACTCGTCTTCCCCTTCCGTTTCGCCCGTCACGCATACCGTCTTACAAAGGGTAATTTCTTGCGGTTTGCACACTACGTTTTCCCCGCCCACTAAATATTCCATTTGCTTTCCGCCGTACACGTCGGCAACCGCATCCACCACGGCGGTGATAAACAGCCCCGACCCTTCCCTGCGGTGGGTTACGTTGACCACGTCAAACGCCGTTTTAGCAAAACAAGCCGACGTCACTTCGCTCCCTTCCGCCTTGTGATAAAATTCTACACCCCGTTCCGCACGGCATACCTTTCCGTCCCCGTCTTCGTACACGATACAAAAAAACGCCTTGCCCTTATAGCGCACTTCCCCGTCCGCGCAAACGCTTTCGGTAGGGCTTGCCGTCGCTTTCACCACCAAAATACTGCCGATTTCGCTACCCGATAAACGGCACTCCACCATAGATTGACTGCGTAATTTCGCCACTTCACCCGTATAACGGTACGTTTCGAATTGCGGTTTTATTGACATTGTTTCGCCTCCTAACCTGATTTCACTTGCTACTTATCGTATGCACGGGATTTTTTATTTAGAACTCACCACCGTTTGGAAATTTTTGCATAAACGGGAATATCTGCGCAAATTTTCGGGCATACTATGCGTATGATAAAGCAAACGAAAAGCATTTACGACGTCAAACAAATGATTAAGACTTGCTCGGATAGTCGCGTGGCGGTTAAAGTCAATTTGGGCAGAAATAAAAGTATTTGCTATTTGGGTACGCTTTCGGGCGTGTATCCGTCGCTATTTACTGTAAGCCCAGACGATAAGCATTTTTTAGGAAAAACGACGTACTCGTACGCGGACGTACTGTGCGGTAACGTAAAAATTAAAAAGGTTTGAAACAACCGCGCACCCAAACGGTGCGCGGTTCCCTTTATTTTGATTATTTTGTTTCGGATACTTGACAATCTTGATAAGCTTTGCTATAATATTTTTACTTACAATATCGAGGTTATTATTATGCAAGAAATTTGTAAAAACTGCTCGCACTCCGTAAAAGACGGTTTGTTTGGGGACTGGTACTGCCGTTACGTTACCAAACGCGATATTTTCGGCAGAGAACGCAATATCACCATTTCTCCGTACGATACGTGCGATAACTTCGTCGCGCGCCCCCAAGGCCCGAAAGGTCGTTCCGACTGTTTCTTAACTTCGGCTTGCGTCGCCTATTTAGGCAAAGCGGACGACTGCGAAGAATTGACGAAATTGCGCGCTTTCCGCGACGGGTACTTGAAAAACCGCGAAGACGGCAAGGCTCTCGTTGACGAATATTACCAAATCGCACCTGTTATCGTCAAAAAAATTGACGAATCCGACCAACGCGACAAGCATTACGCGTACATATACCAAACCATTACAAATTGCCTTGCTTGTATCGACGGGGGCGACAACGAAAAAGCCCTTGAACTGTATAAAGCTATGGTCGTTTCCTTAAAAGAACTTATCTAAAATAGAAATATAAACCGCCCTGCGCCATCTCGCGCAGGGCGGTTTTGTTTTTTATTCCAACACTTTCTTCAAGAATTTTCCCGTATAGCTCGTCGAATGCTCGGCAATTTCTTCGGGCGTACCTACAGCGATAATTTCACCGCCACCGCTACCCCCCTCAGGGCCTAAATCTATGATATAGTCCGCCGTTTTAATTACGTCCAAATTATGTTCGATAATCAGCACGGTGTTTCCGCCTTCGCGGAGCTTTACCATAATTTTAATGAGTTTATCCACGTCGTAGCTGTGCAAGCCCGTCGTCGGCTCGTCCAAAATATACAGCGTTTTGCCCGTCGAACGTTTGGCAAGCTCGGTGGCAAGTTTTACCCGTTGCGCTTCCCCACCCGAAAGCGTAGTAGAACTTTGCCCCAGCTTGATATACCCAAGCCCCACGTCGTTAAGCGTTTTTATTTTATTGTATATCGTAGGCACGGGCGCGAAGAATTCGCACGCTTCTTCTACCGTCATATCGAGTACGTCGGCAATGCTTTTTCCCTTGTATTTGACTTCCAACGTTTCGCGGTTATACCGTTTGCCTGCACACACTTCGCACGGCACGAAAATGTCGGGCAGGAAATGCATTTCTATCTTAATAATCCCGTCCCCAAAGCAGTGTTCGCACCTGCCACCCGAAACGTTAAACGAAAACCGCCCTGCTTTGTAACCGCGTTCCTTGGCGTCGGGCGTCATTGCAAACAGGTCGCGGATAGCATTGAATACCCCCGTGTACGTCGCAGGGTTACTTCTCGGCGTTCTGCCTATCGGGGACTGGTCGATTGCAATCACCTTATCAAAGTATTCTATCCCCTGCATATCGTCGTAATGCCCCAAAGCGTGTTTTGCGCCGTTCAACTGGTTGGCAAGCGTAGGGTAAATAATTTCGTTTACCAAACTGGATTTACCGCTCCCCGAAACCCCCGTAACCGCCGTAATCAAACCTACGGGTATGCGCGCCGTAATGCCTTTCAAGTTATTTTGACGACAACCTGAAACTTCTAACCACTTATCCGTGGGCGTTGCCCGAACGGTAGGCACTTCAATCCTTCTTCTGCCAGCCAAGTAATCCCCCGTAATCGAATTTGGCGACGCCATAATTTCTTCGGGCGTACCGCACGCCACCACTTCACCGCCGTGCACCCCTGCTTTTGGACCGATATCGACGATATAGTCCGCCGAGCGCATTGTGTCTTCGTCGTGTTCGACAACAATTAGCGTATTCCCCAAATCGCGTAAGCCCTGCAACGAATGTAACAGCTTTTCATTATCCCGTTGGTGCAAGCCTATGCTTGGTTCGTCCAAAATATACAATACGCCCGTCAGCGCGCTACCGATTTGCGTTGCCAAACGAATACGTTGGCTTTCCCCGCCCGAAAGCGTGCCTGCCGAACGGGAGAGCGTGAGATAGTTCAGCCCCACGTTGCGCAAAAAGCCCAAGCGATTGTTGATTTCTTTGACGATAGCGTCGGCTATTAAATGCTCCGTTTGCGTAAAGTTTGCCTGTACTCCGTCCATAAATTCGAAAATGCCGTCGATAGACATTTCGCAAACTTCCCAAATATTTTTACCGCCTACGCGCACCGCAAGCGATTCCTTTTTCAAACGCTTGCCGTTACAATCGTCGCAAGGCGCGTTACGCATCAACCGTTCGATATCGTGTTTTACGCCGTCCGAAGTCGTTGTGCCATATCTTCTTTGCAAGTTATTAACGTACCCTTCCCACGTCTTTTTGAAACTCCCCGAAAAGGAGCGCGTTTGGTATTGCATATCCACCCGTTCTTCACTGCCGTACATTAAAATATCATACGTTTCGGGGGATAAATCCTGCACGGGCACGTCCAAAGAAAAGCCGTACGCTTTGGCAAGCGCGGAAAGCTCCATAAGCGCCATTGAGTTAGAACCCAAACTCCAACCCGTAACTTTCATTGCCCCTTCACGGAGCGTTTTCGTCTTGTCGGGACAAATCAAATCAGGGTCAACAAATTGCTTAAAACCAAGCCCCGAACAGGTAGGGCACGCGCCGTACACCGTGTTAAACGAAAACATACGCGGTTCGATTTCCGCAATGGAAATTCCGCAGTCGGGACAGGCGTAGTTGACGGAAAACAATTCTTCCGTTTCGCCTTGGTCGATAACCACGAGTCCGCCTGCAAGCTTTAACGCCGTTTCCAAACTGTCCGTCAAGCGTTTTTGTATGGTGGGTTTTACCACCAACCTATCCACCACTACCGACACGTTGTGGCGAATATTTTTTTCCAACTTGATTTCTTCTTGCAAATCATATACGATGCCGTCGATTTTTACCCTGCCAAAGCCACTCTTTTTATACCCTTTAAGTTCTTTGACAAATTCCCCTTTTTTGCCCCGTACCACGGGCGCGTTGACGAGAATTTTACTCCCTTCGGGCATTGCCATCACTCTATCGCAAATTTCGTCCACCGTTTGCCTACGGATAGGCCGTCCGCAGTTGGGACAATGCGGTGTACCGATACGCGCGAACAGCAAACGGAAATAATCGTAAATTTCCGTTACGGTGCCCACCGTCGAACGGGGGTTTCTCGACGTCGTTTTTTGGTCGATAGAAATTGCAGGGGATAACCCTTCAATACTCTCCACGTCGGGCTTTTCCATTTGCCCCAAAAATTGACGGGCGTAGGACGATAAACTTTCCACGTACCGTCTTTGCCCTTCCGCAAATATCGTATCGAACGCCAAAGTGGATTTACCACTGCCCGATAAACCCGTAAATACCGTCAACTTATTGCGCGGTATCGTTACGTCGATATTCTTTAAGTTATTCTCTTTCGCACCTTTAATTACGATTTCTTCTTTCATTATCCGTTCCTTTTATGCAACCGCTTTTTCAGCTCGGCTATCTTTTCCCGTATCTCGATTGCGCGCTCGAAATCCAACGACGCGCTCGCCACTTTCATCAGTGCTTTTAACTTCTCTATCTCGTCGGGAATATCCTTCATTTTGATATCGTCCGCCGTCTTTTTCTTGGTAATATTCAGCGTCGATTTTACTTCCTTGACAATCGTCGTAGGCGTTATGCCGTGCGCCTTATTATACGCGTCCTGCTTTTGCCGTCTTCTATCCGTTTCCGCTATCGCGCGTCTCATACTGTCCGTCGTAACGTCCGCGTACATAATTACTCTGCCTTCGCTGTTTCGCGCCGCACGCCCTATCGTTTGAATCAGCGACGTTTCGCTACGCAAAAAGCCTTCCTTGTCCGCGTCTAATATGGCAACAAGTTTTACTTCGGGCATATCCAAACCTTCGCGGAGCAAGTTAATCCCGCACAGCACGTCAAATTCGCCAAGGCGCAAGCCGTTTACGATATCCACGCGCTCTAACGTGTCGATATCGCTGTGCATATATTTTACCTTTACGCCGTGCTCTTTCAAGTAATCGGTAAGCTCTTCCGCCATCTTCTTGGTCAACGTGGTAACCAGTACCCTGCCACCCCCGTTTACCACCAAACGAATTTGCGAAAGCAGGTCGTCGATTTGACCGTGGGTAGGCTTAACTTCAATTTCAGGGTCTAAAAGCCCCGTAGGCCGAATCAGCTGTTCCACCTTTTGCCCCGCCTGTTCCAACTCGTACGGGGCAGGCGTTGCGGACACATATACCACTTGCGGAATACGTGCGTCAAACTCGGCAAACGTAAGCGGTCTGTTGTCGTACGCGGAATCCATTCTAAACCCGTATTCGACAAGGTTTTTCTTTCTCGATAAATCCCCGTGGTACATTGCCCGAATTTGCGGAATGGTCATATGGCTTTCGTCGATAAACACCAAAAATTCGCCTTGGGGAAAATAATCCAAAAGGGTAAACGACGGCTCGCCCTTTTGTCGTCCGTCGAAGTACCTACTGTAATTTTCAATACCGCTACAATACCCGATTTCGCGCATCATCTCCAAATCGTGTTCGGTGCGCTGTTTCAAGCGTTGCGCTTCCAACAGCTTTCCTGCTTCTTCAAACGCGCGCACTTCCCCTTTCAAATCCTCTTCAATCATAGAAAGGGCGCTCTTGAGTTTTTCCGTCCCCACCGCATATTGGCTGGCAGGGAAGATGGCAACGTGGGAAAGTTCGTTGAGTTTATTGCCCGTGAGCGCTTCCACCT
>JAFVOG010000041.1 GCA_017505945.1 Clostridia bacterium | reverse complement strand
CTCGCCAAACGGAATCGCTCACAGCGGACGCATACGGACAATTATACGCCCTGTATTCTACGTCCGTTTATCGGTATAGCGAAACGGAATTTTTAGACCACTCCAACCAAACGGGCAATAAAATTATCGACGATTTGCCTTTGGGCACAAAACGCATTTTAGTGGATTACGAACGCAACGTATATGCGCTTACAGACACGAAAGTTTACGTTTGCAAACGGCAAGTCAACCAAACGCAGGAAGAGCACTATTTGCCAGCAACGGAAATTGCACTTGGGGAAGGCGACGCGTACGTCCAAGCAGGACACACGCCCACGCTTTCTTCGTTTGCGTTTGGCATTGAAGAAAACGCGACGTACCTTCTTTACGACGGCAACTACGTCGTAGTTTCCACGGAACTTGCTTTGCCCACGGTAAAGAATATCCCCGTCAGCGGTGCGGACGAGCATATTTTTAGCGAAGACACCGCCGAATTTACTCTGCTTAAAACGAATAAATACGCACTGTTCGTCGAATTTGATTTAGACGTATTACACGGCGCGGACACCTTTCCCTATCTTTCCTATAAGCGTATGGAAGAAGAATATACCGTACTCAAACTCGGTTCTACAACCGATTACCATTTGGTCGCGCTGTTCAATACGCAAACGCACCGTTACAATACGTATTTGGTATTACAAACGTCCTGTCAAGCCATCAGCGCGGACGAATATCAAATCGTATATAACAAACAGGACCAAAAACACGCTTGGCTTACGAGTGGCGTAGCGCTGTATAAATTCCCCTATCTCAACCGTTTATTGACGGCTTGCGAACTGCCCCGCGACGGCAAAGTAACGCTACTTGGCGAGATAGGTGGGTTAGACCACGAATATTATCAAGTATCGTACGAAGTAGATGGACAAACCAAACTTGGTTTTATCCCCAAAACGTACGTGCTCCCTTACGACCCGCTTGGAGAACAAGCCGAACAAGGCGAACTGGGAAAAGCGGACAGCAACACCGACGCTATATGGCGTCTTGCCTATATCCTTTTAGGGCTTTCGGCAATTGCCATTTTGACGGACTTCCTCATTTTACGCAAACGGGAAGAAGAATAATATCACAAAAAAAATACGAACAAAGGAGAAAAATCCGTATGACTGATTATCACAGTACAACCAGCACGCCCCCGCTATGGACTGCGGATTTTTCCGCGCAACGTATTCGTCCTTAACGCGTGCGTGCTACCTATCGTCAGTTGGTTTTAGGAGGTAGAGTTATTATGCAATACGCACAAGAAATTTTCACATATTTACAACAACAAGATTACGAAAACGCCGCCGAGCTTGCAGGAAAATTGTCCAGTGAAGAACTGGCAGAGCTTCTTGCCCAAGTAGAAGAGGCGGATATCCCTGCGTTTTGTCGCGCCATCGACAGCGATTTCCTTGCGGAAGCGTTGGTACTTTTAGACGCCGATTTGCAACGGCAAGTTATTAACGGCTTACGCGACGACGAGCTGGAAAAAGTGTTGGATGAAATCTCCGTCGACGACACCGTCGAACTCATGGAAGATATGCCCCAAGAAATCGTTTGGCGTATCGCGGAAACGGAAGAAATCGTACAACTGCTTTTAGATAGAAACTTCGCGCTGTTAAAGCCCCTGCTTTCGTCTATGAACGCCGTGGATATCGCTAAAGTCTTTGAAGAACTGACCAGCGACGCGGACACCCTACTTTTGTTCCGTTTGCTCCCCAAAGACCTTGCGGCGGACACCTTCGTCGAAATGGACAGCGACACCAAAGAAACGCTTATCCATCGTTTAAGCGATATGGAACTTCGTACCGTCGTCGAAGAACTGTTCTTGGACGACACCGTCGATTTAATTGAAGAAATGCCCGCAAGCGTGGTAAAACGGGTTTTGGCGCAAAGCGATAACGAAACGCGCGCGTATATCAACGAGCTGTTGAAATACCCCAAAGACAGCGCAGGCAGTATTATGACCGTCGAATTCGTTTCGCTCCGTCCTACAATGACGGTTAGAGAAGCGTTCGAACGTATCCGCGAAACGGCAATCGATAAAGAAACCATCTATACCTGCTACGTCACCGACCCCACGAATAAATTGTTAGGGTTGGTTACGGCGAAAGATTTGATGATTGCCAAAACGACGGCAACGATTGAAGACGTGATGACGGAAAACGTCATTTACGCACACACCGAAGACGATAAAGAAGAAGTGGCGCGTACCATTTCCGATTACGGCTTTTTGGCACTCCCCATCGTAGATAACGAAACACGGCTTGTCGGTATCGTTACCGTTGACGACGCAATGAGCGTCATCCAATCGGAAAACACGGAAGATATCGAAAAGATGGCGGCAGTCGTTCCTACGGAAAAACCGTATTTGAAAACGAGCGCGTGGCGACTTTGCTTAAACCGTTTGCCTTGGCTTTTAATCTTGCTCGTTTCTTCCACTTTGTCGGGTTTGATTATCTCCGCAAACGAAACGACGCTGAATAACGCCGTGTACGGTATCGTGCTGACCGCTTGTATGCCTATGCTGATGGGTACGGGCGGTAACGCAGGCTCGCAAGCGTCCGCAATGATTATTCGCGGTATCGCAATCGGCGAAGTGAAATTTTCCGATACGTGGAAAGTTATTTGGAAAGAAATTCGCGTTTCCGTACTGCTTGGCGCTATTCTTTCCGTCGCGTGCTTTTTGAAAGTCCTGTTCGTGGACGGCGTGTATGCAATGGATAGCGGTTACTTAATCGCGTTCGTGATTAGCCTTTCTATGTTCGCTACCATTTTCGTGGCAAAACTTATCGGCGCTATTTTGCCCTTGCTTGCCAAAAAATGCCGTCTTGACCCCGCCGTCGTAGCGTCCCCGTTTATTACCACCATTGTGGACGTGCTCTCTTTGACGCTGTACTGCGCGTTTGCGGTGTGGATGTTGGGCGCATTGTAAAAAAAACAAACAATTTTCAAACGGCGTATTGACATACCGTTTCGTTTATGTTATTATATATTTAATAATATATAAGGAGAACGCTATGAAGAAACAAGTTTTGTTTTTATTGCTGACCGCTTTTATTTGCGCCTCGGGCGTAGCGTGCGGTAGTTCTTCCGCGTCCTCCTCGTCTATCGACACTTCGCAATCTTCTCCTTCGTCCGTCAGCGATGAAAGTACGCAAAGCGACAGTTCGGCGCAGGCTAAAACGCCCTACACCATCACGTACCATTTTGGGGAGTTGGAAAATGGCGCCAACGTTTCCATTACGGCAAAAACGCAAACGGTGTATTACGGAGAAACGTTTACCACGTACAAACCCACCTGTTCGGGCTACGTATTCGTCTGTTGGAAAATGCAAGGCGAAACCACCCCCTTTCAAATGACGACGTACACGATAGAAGACGATATTACGCTGATTGCCACGTGGGCAAACGCCTTGCCCGACGTCGACAGCGAATGGACGGAAAACGGTTAATTTCCGTTCGGCTTAATTTAGAAAATCGGGGCATACCCATTTTACAAAACACATATATTTACTTATAAGGAGATTATCATTATGAACGCTCAACAACTGTACGACGAAGCCCTCAAACACATCAACGGCACGGGCGGTTATCCCAAAAACCCCAAACGTGGCGAAAAAATGATGTTAGAAGCAAGTAACGCAGGTAGCAGACAAGCCGCAGGCTATTACGCTATGCACTACGCCAAAAAAGACAGCGACAAGCTCATCCACTTCCAAAAGAGTGGCGCTGGTGCGGATTACCCCACCGAATACGTGCGTTGTTTACTTACGACCGCTCAAAAAGAAGCAAAGAAGAATCCCAATATCGCAAAGAGCAATTACTCGGTTGCAAAAGACGTAAAGGTACACGACGACGGGTACTACTATTTGGCGGAACTTGCTAAACTTGCAGGCGAAAGCGACCAAACGTATAGAGATTATTTGTATCTTGCGGCACTGGGTATGAGTAAAGCTATGCCCGAATCGGCATACAAATATATCGGTAGAGATTACGGCGTTATCTACGATAAAGAAGAAATCAATCTTTGGATTAAAGCCAACAACATTGAAACGTACTTCGTAGATATCAAGAAGACGGAAGAAGAAGCTTGGAGAATTGTAGAAGCAAACCTTTCCACGAAGGAAGGCAAGGCAAAACTTGCTTCCGGCGGTGCAAGCGCAATGCTGAAAAAACGCCCCTTGGGCACGCTCGAATATCAACGCGTTATCAACGTTTCGTACAGAACGGAAGTTATTTCCGCAGGCGTGGAATATAACAACCCCAACTATTCGTCCGTAATGACGGGTACGATTAGCAACTTCAACGTAAACGAATCCAACCCTACGAGAGCGAACTGGTATCCCGATTTCCGTTTCCGTGACAAGCACACGATTGCTTGGCAAACGTTTAAGCCGTTGTCCTACTCCTCCGCAGTACCTTCGAAAGGTCGTTTCCGCGTAGGCACGCCTTACTATAACGCAATTATAAACGAATGCTTTACGTACACGGAAAAAATCAGTAAAGACCACGCTTTGTACCGTTTGAAAGAACACCTTAACCAAACGAAGAACTGGGAAATTTCGTACATTAAAACCAACTTAAAGCAAACGGATACGAAGTTGAGTCAATTTAATATCCTCTTCGTTCCCTTCTACTTCTTCACGGTAGAATTAGCACTTGGCAAAACGGCTACCGCACGTGTCAACGCGCAAACGGGCGATATCGACTTCTTTGACAACTGCCCTTACGGTCAATTTGACGAATACGACAAGTACCTTATCGGCGGTAACGCACGTATGACGGCGGAACAAATCAAATCGCTTCAAAAATCCGCAAATAGAGCTTCGTCTGAAAAAGACAAGAAGATTGCAAAGTTTTTGGCTATCGGTGGCGCAGCAACGTTCGTCTTGTCCCTTGTTTTGCAAAATAGTATGAACGAGCTTGCAGCGATACTCTTCCTGCTTACGCCCTGCTTGTTGGTAGGCGCTCTCATTATGGCGTTTAAGCCTTTCTTCAAATCCCTTATTGGTAAGTTCAAGAAATAAGGAGTAAGGTATGTTTGACGCAGTAAAAAAACTCATCAACAACATTAAAGACAAACGCGACGCAAAAAAAGCGACGCAAGCGGTGGCAAGCAGTCGTTCCACCGCACCCGCACCTGCATATAAGCCTTATACTCCACCCGTTCCTATGCCCGATTACGACGAAAACGACGACGATATCGTAACGCTTACAACGGCTGACGGCGAAGAAGTGGATTTCGTGGAAATTGCAGGTATTGCCTACGGCGGGAAATTCTACGCTATTTTACAACCCGTAGAACTTCTTGACGGTATGGACGACGACGAAGCACTCGTATTCCGCGTATCGCGCGGTGCAGACGGCGAAGATAAATTCGACATTGAAACGGACGATTATATTATCGAACGCGTATTTGAAGAATACAATCGCCTTTTAGACGAACAACTCAATTCGTAAACTTATAAGTAAACAAAACCGCGTTTCGCAAATTGCGAAACGCGGTTTTTTCTTTTTATATAAAGTTTTCTACGGACAAATACCTGTCCCCCCCGTCAGGCAAAATGACGACGATACGTTTTTCCCTATTTTCTTCCTGCATTGCAAGGCGCATAGCCACGCACACGCCAGCCCCTGCCGAAATCCCCACGAACGCGTTTTCCACTTTTCTAAGCTTTTTCGCCCAGTAAAACGCGTCTTCTTCCGTCACCGTTTGCACTTCGTCGTATATCGACCTATCTAATATGGACGGAATAAAATTCGCGCCTATCCCCTGCAAACCGTGTTTCCCTGCAACCCCTTGGGAAAGCAAAGGCGAATGATACGGCTCTACCGCCACTACGCGGATTTTAGGGTTTTTCTCTTTTAAGTATTTCCCTATCCCCGTCAGCGTACCGCCCGTGCCTACGCCTGCTACCAAAATATCCACTTCCCCGTTTAACGCGTCGTAAATTTCGGGAGCCGTCGTTTGGTAATGTGCCTCCACGCATACGGGGTTATCAAACTGTCCTGCCAAAACGCTGTTTTCCGTCTTATGCACAAACGCTTGCGCTTCTTCCACCGCGCCTTGCATCCCCTTCGTTCCGTCCGTAAGCACCACCTCTCCGCCGAAACTTTTAATGAGTTCTTGGCGTTCCTTCGACATAGTAGAAGGCATAAAAATCACCGCGCGATATCCCTTTACCTTAGCCACCAAAGCCAGCCCTATCCCCGTATTGCCCGAAGTGGCTTCTACGACGATACCGCCGGGTTTCAACTTGCCTTTTTCTTCGGCGTCTTGGATAATCGCTTGCGCTACACGGTCCTTAATCGAACCGCCTGCATTTTCATATTCAGCTTTGCCAAATATCCGAGCCAACGCCCCCGTTTCCGCCTGCAAACGGGTAAACTCAATAAGCGGAGTATTTCCTATTTTTAACGACTGTTCCTGTCTTTTCATATCTTAGATAAATTGTAACACTTCTTGCGGTGTTCTCGCCATTTTCGTCGCGCCGTTTTCTATCAAAAACGTCTCGTCCTTAAACCCCCAAGTCACGGACACGCAGTCCACGCCTGCGTTTTTCGCCGTTAGAATATCCACTTCCGAATCTCCCACGTACAGCGTTTCCGCTTGCCCCACGCTTGCCTGTTCCATAATGGCAAACAATGCGTCGGGCGCAGGTTTTTTTCGTATCCCTGCCGACTCGTTTTCCCCCTGCGAAAGAAAAAATGCATTAGGGAAATATTCTTCGACAAGTGCCCTTACTGCAAAATCCGCCTTATTCGATAATACCGCCGTTTTAACGGGCAACTTCTTCAAGCTGTCCAGCATATCGTAAATGCCGTCGTACGCGCGCGTCTTATCTTTGCAATGCTCCGCGTAATACGCCCGAAACACCTGTAACGCCTCGTCCGCCTTATCCTTGGCATCTCCTACGGCAAGTCGCATCAAATGGACGATTCCGTTTCCCACAAACGAACGCACTTCTTCCCTTGTCCGACAAGGCAACGCGCAAGCGGAAAGCCCTGCATTGACAGCCGAAGTCAAATCGTCCAACGTATCGAGTAGCGTTCCGTCTAAATCAAACACAATCAGCTTATACACGGTATGCCCCTTTACAATATCGCCTTAATTTTTTCTTTGGCTTCCGTCCTGCTTTCGCATTGCAACTTTTCATAAATGGACGAAACGTAATTGCGCGTCGTGCCTTCCGTCAATTTGAGCGCCGACGAAATTTGACGGTTGGTAAACCCTTCGTATAACATCAATGCAATTTCCACTTCTCTATCGGACAGCGCAAACGCCCTTGCCAGTTTCACTTCCCTATCGACGGCAACGTTTTTCGCCGCGTCGGTAATCCGCTTAGCGATTTTTGCAGGCAAAATGGTATCACCGCCGTGTGCGTTTTTCACCGCGTTTATCAACGCTTCGCCACCGATATCTTTAAGTAAATATCCACTCGCGCCGTAGTTAATGGCGTTTAAGATATAATCGCTGTCGTCAAACGTCGTCAAAATGAGCACTTTGCTATCGGGGTATTCCGTTTTGATGCGTTGCGTTGCCACTACGCCGTTCATATTCGGCATACGGATATCCAACAGCACTACGTCCGCGCGCTGTTCCTTCATCTTTTCCAACGCCTCTACACCGTCCAGTGCCACGCCAATCACGACCAACGCCTCGTCCGTTTGCAATACGCTTGCAATTTCTTTTGCCAAATCTTCTTGGTCATCTACCACCAAAACGGTAATTTTTTTATCGAGCATACCTTTCTCCTTACGTTATTCTTGACTGTCTTTGGGCAATATAATTTTAATTTCAAATCCGTCTTCTATTTCACTATGAATAAACGTTTCTCCACCAAACGCGCGCACTCGCTCCTGCATCGAACGCAACCCAAACCCCATTTGTAGGGTTGGCAAATGCACGCCTTTCCCGTTATCGGAAAGCAAAAAGAGAATTTTACCGTCTTCTTCCCTGCACTCAAACCAAAACGCCGTCGCACCGCCGTGTCGCAACCCGTTGGAAATGCCTTCCTTTAAGGTATTACAAAGGAAACGGAACTTCGCAGGGGAAACGTCCACGTTTTGCACGTTACTTCGCACGGTAATCCCCGTGCCGTCCATCGATTCGTGGATAATTTCATTTAACACACTTTCTAACGTCACGTTGTCCGTATGCCCCGAAAGCAAATGCACACTGTCGCGCAATTCTTCCAACGCGTGTTTTGCCTGCAAATTAGCCGAGATAATTTTTTGTTTCGCTTCTTCGGGATTTTTATCTAAAATGCGTTTTGCCAATTCCGTTTGCATAATCACGGTAGTAATCGAATGCCCTGCCGTATCGTGGATATCTTCGCGATTCGCTGTCTTTCTTCTAATGCGGTTACTTCCTTTAACGCGCCGTACGCTTCTTCCAACTTTTTCTTACTCTCGTCCAGCTCTCGCAAAGTCTTGTCCAACTTTACGTATTGACGATAAAAGGATAACGCCACTTGCACCAAAACAAAATGCAACAGCAAATACATAAACGAACTTATCCCCTGCGCAAGTAACGGGTACAACTTAGGCGTGGTATCTTGGTGTAACACAAACGCGTTGACAAACAACCCACCCAAGTACAAGGGCACGCAAAGACAAAGCACCAAAAACGAACGTTTTGCCTTATCTGCCGCGATATAAAACTCCGTCAAAATGAGCATATACAACACAATCGTGTACGAGCCGTCCCCCAAAAAGGAAAATCCGCACGCACACACGGCGTCTAAGATATAAAAGAGTATTTTTACACGCCCTTTGAAAAACCACAGCTTAAACACCTGTGAAACGGTTAAAATGCCTTCTAACAGTGCAACGAACAAAAACGCAAGAAAATCCCTTTTCCACGAAAAGCCGTTAAAAAACACAAGCAAAATCAGCGTTTCTACGATAAGCACCGCGATAAACAGCAAGCACTTACAAAAGGTAGCAAACTGTTCTTCGTCGCGCAAGTTGTATCTGCCGAACAGAGACAGGAAATAGTTTTTTATAGGGTTATCCGCGCGGTCTTTTTTGACAGGGGCAGGCTTATTCTTTCGCATATCGCAAGAAATCCTCCAACCATTTCCTTTGTCCTTCTTCGTAGCCGTCGATATTTTTACGAATTTTACCCGTCAAATAATAGCTATATACCCCCGATTGCGCATAGATGATATGGTCGCAAAAGATAACGCCGTTATCCGCGCAAAGCTTTTGACAGGTCGCCGTCGTGATATCGTCCTTAGCAGACGGCGTTGCTTCCCCCCGCGGATGGTTATGTACCAGCACAATTCCCGTCGGATTTTGTGCGTAAATCAATCGGAGTAAATTTTGCGCGCTCACTTCCACTTTACCGTACATAGACGAAGAAAATCTTGCCTTTGCAATAATTTCCCCCGTATCGTCCAAAGCGTACGCGTCCAACACTTCAAACGCCACGTCTTCGTACGCCTGCTTGACGTACGGCATAAACGTTTTATACGAAAACTTCTTGGGCATACCTTTTTTTGCCGTCCCCGTAAACGTGCGCTGAGCAATCAAACCGACTATACGCAAATACGCGGCAACGCTACGCCCGATGCCGTCCACTTTTTCTAATTCGGGCAGGGTTGCGGTAAGCACTTCTTCCATACCGCCGAATTCCGCAAGCAATTTATGCGCCAGCTCGTTGGTGTTTTGGCGCGGAATTGCGTTAAACAGCAATCCTTCTAACAACTCGTGTTCGCAAAGCGTCATCGATTCAATCTTGTCAATCAAGCGTTGTCTATGTCCGCTGTGCGGATATTCTTTTTTCTGCGTTTGTTTTTCCATACGATACTCCAACGTCTTTTATTCTATTATTGTACCATACTCTTTGACTTTTGTCAAAGTTTTATACAAATTCCACCCCGTAAATGCGCAAAAAAATAATTTTAATTATTTTTCCGCTTTCCCTTTACCATTTGCCTAAAATGTTGTATAATATATAGTAACAAAGCATATAGGAGTATTACGCTATGTCGCATATTACGGAAAACTATTTCGACGAAACGGTGCAAACGCTTGTCAAAACGTTGCAATTCGATTCGTCTATGAAACCCGCACAAGATAACTACCCGTTCGGCAAGGAAACCGCCGACTGTTTGGCTTACTTTTTAAGCGTTGCCGAATCGATGGGCTTTACCACGAAAAATTACGATAACTACGTCGGCGAAGTGGAGTTTGGCGAGGGCGAGCCGTTTGCTCTACTTGCGCACTTAGACGTCGTGCCTGCCGGAAACGGTTGGACGTATCCCCCTTTCGGTGGCGTCATCAACGACGCCCCTTCCGCAGGCGGTGTCGCTGGCACGAAAATTTGGGGGCGCGGTGCAATGGACGATAAAGGCCCTGCCGTTTGCTTACTGTACGCGTTAAAGGCGTTAAAGGACGCAGGCTTTACCCCGAATAGAAAACTCAAACTCATTTTGGGTTGCAACGAAGAAAGCGGTTGGAAATGCATCGACTATTATAACCAAGTAGCCCAAATGCCCGAAGAAGGGTTTACCCCCGACGCCAACTTCCCCGTTATCTACGCGGAAAAAGGTATTTTACACGTAACTTTTTCTTTCCCCATAGTCAACGCGCCGTTTACGTCGCTTAGCGGTGGCGAACGCGCAAATATGGTTTGCGATTTAGCGTCCGCGTTTATCACGAAACGTTGCGCGGAAAGGCTTGTTTCCTATCAAAACCCCGTAGCAGGTACGCGTCTTTCGTACGATAATACCACCAACGCACTGACCGCATACGGCAAATCTGCGCACGGCTCTACCCCCCAACGCGGTGCAAACGCACTGCAAGCGCTCCTTGCTTTTCTCTCCAAAGAAAACGACGGTTGCAAACGCGCGTACGAAATCCTGTTCGACGACGTTTTAGGCTTGACAAAACTACAAGACGAAACGGGCGCACTTACCTTCTCCCCTAACGTCGCCACGTATAAAGACGGCGTTTTACAGGTAACGGCGGATATCCGTTTCCCTGCCACGGAAAAGAAAGAACGGGTTACGGACATTTTCAATCACGCCAACCTTTCTTACACCGTGCAAAACTATCAAGCCCCTTTATACAACGACCCGAACTCTCCGCTCATCTCCACCTTAAACGCCGTATATAACGAAATGACGGGCAAGACGGAAAAACCCATTGCCATAGGTGGTGGCACGTACGCAAGAGCGTTAAAGCGCGGTTGCGCGTTCGGGCCCGAAGTAGAAGGCGAAGAAGATACCATTCACCAAGCCAACGAATACATCACCTTTGATAAAATCCGTTCGCTTTGTAAAATCTATTACGAAGCCATCAAACGCCTTACTTCCCCCAAAACGGTACGCGTGGGAAAAATCGTTGTACGCACCGTTACAAAATAAAATCAACGATATACACCGCCGAAAAGCAGTGGCTTTTCGGCGGTGTTTTTACTCAAAAAAGGTATGCGGTTTGGCGTTCCCAAACCGCATACCTATGAGAGAATATGAAAAAAGTTCGTATAATCGATTTCCACCCTATATCCTTATGCTCATTGTATTCCCACATTGTGAAATATATGTGATAACTGTGTGATAATACTGTGAAATAGCCCTTATTTTAAGCAAAACTCCAAAAAAATGGCGTCAGCAACACGTATTCCATCACAAGCCGAAGACGTGATACCGCCTGCATAGCCTGCCCCTTCTCCGCAAGGATACAGCCCTTGCACGGACACACTTTGTAGCGTTTGCCCGTCGCGCTCGATACGGATAGGCGAGCTCGTCCGCGTTTCCACGGCAGTCAGCAAAGCGTCGGGGGATGCAAATCCTTTCAGGCGTTTATCCATATCCAAAATCCCTACGCGAAGTGCCTCTGCAACGCCCTTAGGCAACACTTCACGAATATCCGCAAAAGTCGTACCCACCGCATACGTAGGTTTTACCGCACCGAACCCGTCGCTTGCCTTGCCCGATAAAAAATCCCCTACCGTTTGCACGGGCGCATTGTAATTTTTTCCACCCACAAGAAAAGCTTTGCGTTCCAAATCGCGTTGGAAATATACGCCTGCCAAGGGGTGTTCTCCGCCGAAATCTTTACCCGTCACTTGCGCTATCAACGCGGAGTTTGCGTTATCTCCGTTCCGCGCATAGTTGCTCATCCCGTTGGTAACGACTCCACCTTCTTCGCTGGTTGCAGGCATAACGTACCCACCAGGACACATACAAAACGTAAATACCGCGCGCTCGTGCGCGTGAGAAACGAGTTTATAATCGGCAGAAGGCAAAAGCGAATACGCTTTCCCATATTGCGTTCGACTGATATCTGCTTGTAAATGTTCCACCCGTACGCCCACGGCAAAATCCTTTTGTCGCATATACACACCGCGCGCGTACAGCATTGCAAACGTATCCCTTGCGCTATGCCCAACGGCAAGCACCACGGCGGAAACGTCTATACTTCTTTCTTCGCCTGTTTTTACGTTTTTGACGCGTACGCCTTGTAAAACGCCGTCCTTAATTTGCAAATCGTAAAGAATCGTATGAAAATGCACTTCTCCGCCACGACGGAGAATTTCAAGCCTCGCGTTTTTTACTACGTTTTGTAAATTGTCACTGCCGATATGCGGTTTATTCAAATACGCAATTTCTTGCGGTGCGCCTAAACGGATAAACGTTTGTAATACTTCGTTTTGCAAGGGGCTGTGCGTTTGCGTATTCAGCTTTCCGTCCGAAAACGTACCTGCGCCCCCTTCGCCAAACTGTACGTTGCTTTCCGTATTCAAAACGCGCGTTTGTATAAAGGAGTCAATATCCTTTTTGCGTTCATCCACGCTTGCACCGCGCTCCACCACGATAGGCGTAATGCCCCGTTCTAAAAGTCGCAAAGCGCAAAACAGCCCTGCAGGACCGCTACCCACCACCACGACGGGTTTTTGTGGTTGCTTGTTTATAGGCAACCGTTCCAGCTCGGGTTTTACGACAGGTTGTTCTTCTGCTGAAAATTCGACGGTATATACGAAACGAATATCGTTTTTATCCCGTGCGTCCAACGATTTTTTCTTAATAGCAAAATATTTAGGCGGTTTGCCCAACGTTTTCGTTGCCAAAGCAAACAGTTCTTTTTCGCTTTTTCCTATGGGCAGTTTTATATTCGATACCGTTTGTACGCTCATACCTGCCCCTTATCTTTGATAATTGCATCTGCAACCGCACACGCGGAAGAAAACGCCCATTGCAAATTAAAACCACCGCACTGTCCGTCCACGTCCAGCGTTTCTCCTGCAAAATATACGCCTTGCACCTTTTTACTTTGCAAACCTTCCGTCACTTCACAAAGCGGTACACCGCCTTTGGTCACTTGTGCGTAATCAAAGCCTAAACTCCCCGTAACGGAAAGTGTAAAATTTTTCACACCGTCAGCCAAACGGCTACTATCCGCCGTATTTTCACGTTTGACAATCGCCCTACCGATTTGGTTGTTAACGATTCCGCAAAGCAGTTCGGACGACGATTGCGAAACAAATTGCGATTTCTTATTCTCTATGGCAGTTGCAATGCTTTCCTTTGTTTGCTCGGGTAAAAAATCAATGCTCAGCGTTACGCCAAGATGTAATACGTCCGTAACAAATGCGGAAATGCGGAACACCGCGTCGCCCGAAACGCCGTACTCGGTAAAAATCACGTCGCCAATTACGCTCACGGTTTTTCTTTCGCCGTTCTTTTCGTACGTCGCCGTAAGCCTCGCGTCCGCCACACGAATGCCTTTCAACGTCTTCGTGTGCGCCGTGTCCGTTTTCAGTTGCACCAGAGACGGATACAATTTGGTTATCGTATGCCCAAGCGCGCGAATACGCGCATACGCATTGCCGTCCGTGCCGAAATTTTTTTGCGCCGTACCGCCCGTACAAAACACGACGGTATCGGCAACAAAGCGTTTCTCGCCGTCCTGCGTTTTTGCAGTTAGCACAAACGTTTCGCCTTGCTTTTTCACGTCCGTAACCCACGTAGAAAGTCGCGTTTCTACGCCGTTTTCCTGCAAATAAAAACGCAGTACGTCCGTCAAAGCCGACGCTTGCCTACCCGTAGGGTACGCTCTGCCCCGTTCGTCAAAGAACAGCAAAACGCCTAAGCTCGCAAAAAAATCAAACACCTGCTTATCGTCGTATTTTTGTAAAATCTCACTTACCTTCTCGTCCGTTTTTCCTACGGAAAAATATTCGGCGCAGGTAACGTTACGGTTGGTAATATTCCCCTGCCCGTTTCCCGTTGCGGACAGTTTTTTGCCCAAACGTTCGCCACGCTCGTACACGCAAACGCGCAAGCCTGCGTCGCAAAGTTTTTTGGCAAGCACTAACCCCGACGCACCACCACCGATAATCGCAATATTTTGTTTTTCGTTTTTATTCTTTAACATCATAGCTATATTGTATAGCATTTATAGGGAAAAGTCAATTTTTTTGAAAAATTAAGCGAATTTTTTATTTATCTGTGTTGACTTTTTTTTATTTTTATAATACAATATATTTATAACGAAAAAAAGCGGTGGATATTTTTATAAAAATATCCGCGTCAAAAGGAGTACATTATGAATTTTTTCAGCGAAATGATGGCGTTCCTCACGGCAAACCCTTTCTTTATGGCAATCCTGATTATTGGCGTTATCGCCTTAATCGGTTGCATTGTTGCTATGGTAGCCGTTAAAAAGGACCGTAAAAACAAGGACAACGTAGAAAAGCGCGTTGCCGAAGCGGAACAAAAAGGCAAGGACGAAGCTCGTGCCGAAGCGGAACAAAAAGCCGCTGCTCGTAAAGCGGTATTTGACCGTTTAGACGCACAAAAAGAAGAAGCGGAAAAAGAAGAAGCACAAAAGGTTGCGGAAGAAAAGAAAACCGCTAAGAAGTCCCCTGCCAAGAAGAAGGCAACCCCTGCAAAAGAAGAGTTGGCAGTTGCAGACGAAAAGAAGGAAGAACCTGCTCCTGTGGAAGAAAAGCCCGCAGAAGTAAAAGCCGAAAAGAAGAAGACGGCAAAGAAACCTGCAAAGAAAGCAGAACCGGCTCCCGTAGAAGAAAAGAAGGAAGAGCCTGCTCCCGTAGAAGAAAAGAAGGAAGAACCTGCTCCTGCAGAAGAAAAGAAAGCAGAACCCGTTGCAGAAAAGAAGAAGACGGCGAAGAAACCTGCAAAGAAAGTAGAACCTGCTCCCGTAGAAGAAAAGAAAGAAGAACCTGCTCCTGCCCCTGCCGAAGAGCCTGCTGACGAAAGCGATACGGCAGTAATTGCAAGATACGCAGGTAAATGGGTTGTTTACCACGTTTTGACGAACGCTAACAACCCCGAAGACGAAATGTACTTCTTCGAATTGCACGCATCCAACGGCGAAAAGCTGTTTGCAAGTGAAGAATACACGTCGTACAACGGCGCAGTGAAAGGTATCCAAACGTATAAATCGAATATTGCCAAAGATAACTTCAAGATTGCTACGACGAAGAAAGGCGACTATATCTTCAAGATTATGAGCGGTAAGAACACGTTGCTTTGCAACGGTGAAAACTACGGCACGAAAGTTCGTTGTGAAAGCGCAATGAAATCGACCAAGCGTTTTGCAAGAACGGCAATTCTCGACGAAAACGTACACGACCTCGTTATCCCCGTTCCTACGGAAACGGAAGCGGAAGTTGCGCCCCTTCCCGACGGCGCGCAAGGTAAGTGGTTAATTTCCAGCCGTGACGTAGAAGAAGAAAAGGTTTACTTCTTCGAATTGTTCGCAAACAACGGCGAAAAGCTCCTTTCCAGCGAAGACTACACGACGTATATCGGCGCAGTAAACGGTATCCAAACGCACAAACAAAACATTGCGAAAGGCAATTTCCGTATCTCGCTCACCAAGAACGGCGACTATATCTATAAGTTGTTGAACGGTAACAATCAACTCCTTTGCCTTGGCGAACACTACAAGACCAAAACGCGTTGCGAAAGCGCGGTAGAATCGGTAAAACGTTTTGCGGCAAACTCCCCTACGCTCACCGACTCCGACCACGTAGAAGAATAATTTTTACAAAGGAAACCGCCCGTTGGCAAATGCCAACGGGCGGTATTTTATTTGTCTTATTCCAAGATACAACAACAGCCGTCCGCAAATGCGGACGGCTGAAACCGTATTGACATTGATTAAAGCGTTATCTTGCACCGCCACCGCCGCCGCCAAAGCCTCCGCCACCAAAACCGCCGAAGCTTCCGCCACCGCCACTGCGCCCTACCGAGCTACCGCCTTCACTGGGACGGGACATTGCGCTAATCATAGCCCCACGCAAACAGCTACGAAGTACTACGTAATCAAACGCACTCACGTCGCCCGTACTACACCATTCGGGCGCTTCGATTAAGATATCCTTGAACTTGCCTTCCCACTCGTCGGTAACACCAAGCACTTGTGCATACGGCAACACCTTATAATACAGCGTAGGATTTTCTTCCAACATAAATTTAATCTTTTCTTCTTCGGTTGCGACGATAAATTCCTTAAAGCCCAAAATTTGCCCTAACGTATCGCAATAGCTTTCCGTACGGCAAATGGCGTTTTGCGTAATAAACGGCAACACCGACGCAAACACGCACGTCACGAACCGTTCGTATTCGGTTGCGATATGCAAATCGCAAAGTCCCGTAAAAATGATTGTCGCAATCAGCATTATGCCCGCTTGCACCGCGCGTAGCGTTTTGCGCACTTTGGATTTCCATTTATAACGATAGCTTTCCAACAAAAACCCGATAAGCAGGACTACGAATACGGGAATTGCCCAAAACAACCCCGTTATGGTCACGTACGCGCTACCCAGTCGTACCTTAGCCATAATAAACAGCGTTAAAAATACGTACAACACGGAAAGCACACCGCCTGCAAGATAGGCGAATATCGAACGTTTTTCGTACATTTTAGGGGACGGCGCTTGCATACGCGCCATATCCGCGTGTTTATAAAAACGTTCTTTCAAATCGCTTACGTGCACTCTATCCCCCGTCGCAAACAGTCCGTTAAATATCGTTTGTGCGTGCGGAGTAGCCGAGCTGGGAATAGGACAACGTTTGATAAACAAAGGATTACTATCGTCCTGCATATCGATAAACAGCCAACCGCGATAAGCAAAATAGAATATCATAGAAGTAATATCTTCGTTATCCACGTTTCCGTCGAGCAGTTTTCCCATTTGCATCGGGTCCATACCGTCGGGGGCGGTTAAATTGACCACGGTGACGATTTCGCGGGGCTTACGTAAGAAAATATACGCCAGCACAGCAAGTGCAACGGCTACGCCACCCGTCAACACGATAGCCAGCATACCGCCCGTAAAAATCCGTTTTGCGTGATAATCGTCAAACGTACCGTCCATTGTAAATTTCACGGTAACGCCGTCCGCAACGTATTCTTCGTAGCGTTCGTTATACCGCATAGACAATTTCTCGCAAGCAAACGTCAGCGTTTTACCGTCGTTAGACAGTTCCCCTAAGCGCGCGTCTTGTTCTTTGCCAAAACCTACGAACGTTTGCAAGTTCTCCCTTTGTACCGCGTAGGGAAAACGCACCGTACCCGTAACGTTGTGTAAGGGCACGGTAAACCCAAACGGCACGACGTCTATCGTCATGCCCTTAGACGTATTTACCGCGCTACCCGTATTTTCCATTGTAAAGGCAATCTCGTACGTCCAAACGCAACCTTTATCCGCACCGCCGATACAGTTGATATCAAAAAAGCCTTCTACGTCGGGGTTGTCTTTTACTTGATAGTAAAATTCGCCATTTTGTGCGCCCGTATTTGGATTGCCCAAGCAGGACGCGGAAATATCGTAATAGCGCGCCTTTTCCACAGGCAAACTGCGATAGAACATAGAAAGCCCGCTACGCAAAAACTTGACGGTGATTTTCTCTTGCACGCGTACCTGCCTGTCTTTTCCGATATCCATTTGAATATCGTACGCTTGAATTGCAATTCTATTGCCCACGTCAGCCATAGCAGGCTTGGCTTTGCCAAACGGCAAAGCCAGTATGCAACCGCATAGTAAAATAAGAACAAGTACGGCTTTGAACAACCAAAGCCGTACTTTTGTATACCCGTGTTTCATAGCCGTCCGTTAAAACTTAACTTGTACGTTTTTGCGTTCTTCTTCGCTATCGAGTTCGAAATAAGGACGCTTTTCGTAGCCTTCTCCCATACGTTTCCCAACGATACAATCGGGGAAAATTTCCAGCTTCGTGTTAAACTGTTTCACTGTGCCGTTATAGTATCTACGCGCGCTTTCCAAATCCCCTTCAAGCCCTTTGAGTTGGTTTTGCAAATCCAAGAAGTTGGTGTTTGCTTGCAAAGTAGGATATTCTTCGTGTACGACGTTAAAAAACGTTTTCAACGACGACGCCAAGCCCTTTTCCGCTTCCATCTTTTCCGCAGGCGTAGAAGCGCCGATTGCGATATTGCGCGCCGCGATAACCCCTTTCAGCGTTTCGCTTTCGTGCTTTGCAAAACCCTTTACCGTTTCCACAAGGTTAGGGATTAAATCGTATCTCTTTTTCAAATATACGTCGATAGTAGCCCACGCTTCTTCCACCTTGTTTTTCAAACGTACGTACGCGTTTCTAACGTTAATCCACCACGCCACGATAGAGATGGCAATAATGAGCAGTAAAAGCACTATCGAAACAACAACGATTGCCACGATTGCTCCCGTACCTAAAAGTAACGAATGTAACATAACGATTCTCCTTTAAGAGTAAGCCCCTTTTTCGGTTTCTTCTCTTGTCTATTATACGAATATTATACGCCACGAATGCAAAATTGTCAATAGTTTCACACAAAAAAACGGGCGGTCCTTTTTCAAAGACCGTCCGTTTTTTACCTTTTCAGCCGTTAGTCTGCGCGTCTGTTTTTCAACCACAACACGCCGTCCGTGATAAACGGCGACAAAATCAACCACAACGCCGACAACGCGATAAGCGTATAAACGATTACCGAACCTGCCGTTCTTGCGCCCGAAAATACCGAAGATACCAAGTTGAAGTTAAAGAACCCAAACAAGCCCCAGTTGAGCGCACCGACAATTACAAGTATATAAGCAATAATATTAGCAATACGCATATTGTTCCCTCCTAAACTCAGTATGTTCGCTTTGAAAGGGATTATGCGTAAGCGCTCTATCTTTTTATTCGGTACGGAGCGCAATTACGGGGTCTTTTTTCGCAGCACTTCTCGACGGAATCAAACCCGAAAGCAACGTCAACGCCATACTGATTAAAATGAGAATGATTGCAGCACCGATAGGCAATACCGCCTGCAAAGTAGGAATCCCCGTCAATGCCTGCAAAATCAAGTTAATAGGGATACACAGTAAATAGGTCACAAGTACGCCAAGCAAACCCGACGCAAACCCGATAATCAGTGTTTCCGCGTTGAACATACTGGATACGTCCCGTTTGGACGCGCCGATAGCACGCAAAATACCGATTTCTTTCGTGCGTTCCTGCACGGAAATCAACGTAATTACCCCTATCATAATGGACGATACAATCAACGAAATGGACACAAATGCAATTAAAACGTAGGTGATTGCGTCGATAATCGTCGTAATGGACGACATCAACAAACCCATATAGTCGGTATAGGAAATTTTTTGCGCTTCTTCTACCGATTCGTTATACGCGTCTATACCAGCCACGATAACGTCTTTATCTTCAAACGTCTTGGCATAAATATGCATTGCCATAGGCGAATCCAAATCCAAACACCCAAACGCCACAAGGTTGTCTTCGTACGTGTTGGGAGAAAATACCGTTAATTTATCGTAATACAACGCAGTACGCGCGTTCGTATTCGTCGCAAGCAACCCGTCAAGCGCCGTTGCCTTTTCTTCGTCCGACATTCCTGCAATTTGCGTTTGTACGCCGTTTGCCAGTTGCGCTTTTACCTGTTTTTCTACGCCGGGGCGGGCAAGCTCTTTGAGTTCTGCAAGTTCCATTTTGGAAAGCTCCGCCGCGATTTCTTCTACACCGCCACCCAACACGCTCGCAAAGCCTTGCGCAAGCATCATAACCAAGCCGTCTTTGTTGTTATCAAATTGACCAAGCGCTTCGTCCGTCTTTACCTTCAAGTACGTCTCTTCCGCTTCCACACAGCTTACCTGATAGTAAAGTTCCGCCTTTTCCGCATCCGACAACGCCGATACGCGCGCCTTAAACGCCGTCGATTTTTCTTCGTCCGACATATTTCCCGTCGTCGATTCAAAGGGCAATCCCGTCAATACGTCCACCGTAGGCGATTGTAACTGCGCTTTCGATACGTTTGCTTCTCTCGATTGCTGGATAACGTATTCCGTCAACGCGTGGGTATATCCGATATCCCCCGAAAGCATTGCCGTTTCGCTGTCTTCGTTTTGGCGGATAATGCCCACTACTTTCAACGCCGTGGCATTTTGGTACAGCACGGGAAGAAAGTTTTCGTCTTTGGAAATATCCGCGTACAATTCCTTACCGCCCACGTTGACTTTCATATACTTGTCGGCAGGCAACACCACCTTATACGTACGGTTACAAATTTCTTCGTACGTCCACTTTTTCACTTCGACGTCCATCTCTTCGCCACTTGCCGCCTTGTCGATAATCGCGTCGATTTCCTCTTGTTTCAAAAGTCCCAAAGCGAACAGGGTAAGGTCGTTGAGTTCGTTATTTTCATTGACGACAAGCACAATTTCGTCGTATTCGTTAGGCCAGTCGCCGTAGATTACGTCATATTGCTTTTTCAATATATCGTTAATAGGTTCGTTATCTTGCAAGCCAGGCAACAGTTCTTGCCACATATTCACTTGCATCATCGACGCAAACATAGACGAATTCCCCGACGACGAGTTTCCACCCGCCGAACCGCCCGTAGCGCCCATAGCCATAAAGTACTTGCCTATCATTTCCGTCATCAGTTCGCCCGTGTCCGATTTAATGATATCCCCGTCGATATTTTGCGTATATACGGGAAGTTCCAAATCGTACGAATATTGCACGCCGCTAACCGCCTTTTGCAAGTTAGAGCCTTCCTTTTTGATTTCACTCTCCAAATGCGCCTTAAACGCTTTCAAATCGTTTTCGTTGGTTTGCGTGTTGGCAAGCGCGTTGACGAGTTCCCCGATAATCGGGCTTTTATATACGCCGTCTTTATCGTGCTCTACGCGGTCTTCTCCAACCGACATAAAGCTTTCCATCAGCGACGTCATATCGACGGTTTCCGCTTCCAACGTCAAAGGATAGGACGAAAGCGTCGTTTCCTGTACGTGGTTAATATACCCCGTCGTACCTTGCGATACGGCAAGAATAAGCGCAATACCGATAATCCCTATGCTCCCTGCAAACGAAGTAAGCGTCGTTCTGCCCTTTTTAGTAAACAAGTTCCTAAGCGACAGCTTAAACGCCGTCCAAAAGGACATGGTAGGTTTTTTCTCCTTGCCCTTGCACTCCTTTTTCTCCTTTTGCGCCATTTCCGTATCTTGAACAAACGGCATCGTATCTCCGATAATGTTCCCGTCCAGCATACGGATAATACGGGTAGAATACTTTTCCGCAAGTTCGGGGTTATGCGTAACCATAATCACTAAACGGCTTTCGGAAACCTTTTTCAAGATTTCCATAACTTGCACGCTCGTTTCCGTATCCAGCGCGCCCGTCGGTTCGTCCGCCAAAATAATATCGGGGTTATTGACAAGCGCACGGGCGATGGCAACCCGTTGCATTTGTCCGCCCGAAAGCGCGTTGGGGCGTTTATGAATTTGGTCGTGCAACCCCACTTCTTCCAAAGCGCGAATCGCGCGTTCTCTGCGTTCGGCTTTGGAAACGCCCGAAAGGGTAAGCGCAATTTCCACGTTGGATAAAACCGTTTGGTGCGGAATTAAATTGTACGACTGAAATACAAAGCCTATCGAGTGGTTACGGTAGGCGTCCCAGTCTCTATCGTTATATTCTTTGGTGGATATACCGTCGATGATAAGGTCACCGCTCGTATAATGGTCGAGTCCACCGATAATATTGAGCATCGTCGTTTTACCGCAACCAGACGGCCCTAAAACGGAAACGAACTCGCTTTTTCTAAACGCCAACGACACACCCTTTAACGCGTGCACGACGTTGCTATCAGTCGTATAATCTTTTTTGACGTCCTTTAATACTAACATACTGCACCCCAAAATACTTAAAATCTTTCTCTAATTGAACCGTCGGCAATGCACATAAATTCTTCAAACAAGTCGCACATCTCAAAGAAACGGTCTTCCCCCATTTTATCTACGATAACGCCTACGAAATGGGTTGCCTTTTGCAAATCTTCCGCAAATAAATCCGAAAATTCTTCTGTAATTTCAATATACGCAATTTTTCTATCCACGTCGTCGGGCACACGCTTAACGACGTTAGCCTTTTCTAAGTGATTGACGATTTGCGAAACTGCCGAACGCGTAATGCCCAAATTTTTGGCAAGTTGCGTAGATATGTAGCGTTTCCCTTCGTATCTCGCCGCCACAATTTCCCCTAAAAGGCGCAATTCCGTTTGATTAAACCGAGAATTTTTGTCAATCACTTTTACGTTTTCTCGCATTTTTAATATGCGGAATATCCTATCTAAATACCCTTTTTCTTTTGCATTTTGCATCTCAATCGTACACATAATTTTTCTCCTTATTTCTCATAGGTTTACATTGTAAACCATTTTACAATTTTTGTCAAGCACAAAACAATACGCTGTATATACTTTCATATAATTTTCACCATTTTATTATTTTAGGTTTTTGTCGCCAAAAACTTGTCAAACGCGAGAAAAAGTGCTACAATAATACGGAAGAAAAGGAGTTTTTACTATGCACGAACAATTACTTCGTTTACAAAACACGCTGACAAACGGGCTTACCCCCTACCACGTCAACGAGCTTACGAAAACGCAACTTTTACAAAACGGCTATATCGCACTGTTTGAAGAAGACGACTGGGCGTTGGAAGAAGGGGGCAAATATTTTGTCGAACGCGACGGCTCTCTCATTGCGTTTGCTTTAGACAATTTGGATAATTTATCTTTCAAAATCGCGGCGGCACACACAGACGCTTGCGCATTAAAGCTCAAAGGGAACTTTTTAGTTTCCACCCCCGAATATACCAAAGTCAACGTCGAACCGTACGGTGGCGGCGTATGGTACTCCTTCTTTGATAGACCCTTAAAAATTGCAGGGCGTGTGATATATGAAAAGGACGGCTCCGTTATCGCACAAACGGTACAATCCCCCTACTGCGTACAAATCCCGTCCGTAGCCATCCACTTTAACCGCGAAGTCAACGAACGCTTTGCCGTCAATCCGCAAATCGATTTGTTGCCCCTGCTCTCTTTGCAACACACGGACGAACAAGCCGTTTTCCAAAGCTTAGGCGTTTCCGAACGCGTACTTGCCCACGATTTATTTCTCGTAAGCGCGGAAAGCGCGTTTGATTCGGGTATGCAAAGTGAACTACTTTCTTCTCCAAGGGTAGATAATCTCACCAGCGTACAAGCCGTTTTAGAGGCACTTTTATCCCATCAAACGCAAGCTGGCGTTTGCGTCGGCGCATTTTTCAATCACGAAGAAGTAGGTAACCACTCCGCACAGGGTGCAGGTGGTGATTTCTTAGAAAACACCCTTCGCCGTATTGCGTATTCTCTTCGCTTTAACGAAATAGAATTTTTCAAGGCAATGGCAAATTCGTTTTTACTCTCCGTAGATAACGCGCACGCCGTGCACCCCAACCACCCTGAAAAAAGCGATATTACCAACAAGACGGAAATGGGCAAAGGTATCGTGATTAAGTCGCACGCCAAACAATCGTACGCGACAACGGGCGTCACGTCCGCCGTATTAAAGTCGATTTTTGAAAAAGCCAACGTGCCCTATCAAACGTTTTATAACCGTTCGGACGCAAAAAGCGGTGCAACTTTGGGGAATATTTGTATGTCGCGTTTCGGCATACACGGCGCGGATATCGGGCTTGCACAGCTTGCTATGCACTCTGCTTTGGAATGTTTTGCAAAGGCGGACTATACCGCTTTAATAGACGGCGTTTCTGCTTTTTATTCCACTCCGTTATCACAAAAAGAAAACGTCGTTTTCTTACGATAATTACAATCCGTATAACGCACGCAAAAAGCGGAGCTTTCCTTATGAAAGCTCCGCTTTATTTTTTTGTTCAACGCATACCTGTCCTTATTTAATAAACGCACGGAATGCAAGATATACTTCGTACAAGTCCGCTTTGGATATCACTTCAAACGGCGAGTGCATCGAAATTACAGGTACGCCGATATCCACGGTGTCGATATTCATATTTGCGATATACTTCGCAACCGTTCCGCCACCGCCAACGTCCACTTTTCCCATTTCTCCCGTTTGCCAAACGATACCGTTTTCCGCAAAACGCGTTCTAAGCCAGCCGATAAATTCCGCGTCCGCGTCGTTCGAGCCACCCTTACCGCGAGAGCCCGTAAACTTCGTCAAACCTGCGCCGTGCGATAAATATGCCGAGTTCATTTTTTCGCTCACTTCGGGGAAGTTAGGGTCAAAGCCTGCGTTTACGTCTGCGGACAAGCACTTGGAATGTGCGCGTAAGCAAGCGGACGTAGTATCGAATACACGTGCAATTTCGTCCAGCAAATCGCTAAACAACGCGCATTGCATACCCGTCGTTCCTTCACTGCCGATTTCTTCTTTATCCGCCAAAACGACCATTACCGTATGTTTAGAATTTTCTTCGTCGAAAAGTGCGGTATATGCAGGATACGAACAAATTCTATCGTCGTGCCCATACGCACCCAAAAGCGCCCTGTCAAAACCGACGTCTTTCGCCTTGTACGCAGGCACTACGCAAAGTTCCGCGCAAAGGAAATCTTCTTCTACGATACCGTATTTTTCGTTTAAGATACGGAGTACGTTTTCCTTCACCGTCTTATCCTTATCTTCTTCGGCAAGCGTATAGGGCATATTGCCAAGCCAAATATTCAAATCTTCCCCGCCAAGCCCTTCGCCAAGCGGTTTTGCGTTTTGTTTTGCCGCCAAGTGGGGCAATAAGTCGCTGATATAGAATACGGGGTCGTTTTGGTCTTCCCCTATTTTTACTTGCACCACGTTGCCGTCGCGCAAAGAAATCGCGCCGTGGAGCGCAAGGGGGATTGCCGCCCATTGATATTTACGGATACCGCCGTAGTAGTGCGTTTTGGCAAACGCAACGCCGTCCGATTCGTACAAAGGTACTTGTTTCAAATCGATACGGGGGCTGTCGATATGCGACGCGATAATGCGTACGCCCTCTTTACTTGCGTCCGCTTCGCCCACTTTAATAAGGTACAAATTTTTACCGCGGTTGTTATAATATACCTTGTCGCCCTTTTTCAGCTTTTGCCCAAAAGCAAACGGCTTATATCCCTGCTTTTCCGCTTCGGCAACCGCAAACGCACAAGCCTCTCTTTCCGTCTTGCCTTCGTCAACGAATACTTTATACCCTTCCGCATAATCGAAAATCGCCTTTTTCTTAGCGTCGTCCGCTTTTTCAAATACGTTGGTTCTTTTGTATGCTAAATCACTCATTATATAAAAACTCCTTCTATTATTCTCGTTTAGTGCAGGAACCCTTTGATAATTTGTTCTTCTGCCTGCTTTTCGCTAAGTCCAAGCGTCATCAGCTTGATAAGCTGGTCTCCTGCAATTTTGCCGATTGCCGCCTCGTGGATAAGCTCGGCGTTCAAATCGTTAGCCGTAAGGCAGGGCGCAGCCGAAACGTGCGCTTCGTCCATCAAAATCGCGTCGCATTCGGTATGTCCGTAGCAGGGTGCGTTGCCGTTCATCGTCGAAACGAAACGTTGCACCGATTTTCCTGCCGCCACCGAACGGGAAACGATATCCGCCTTTGCGCCTTCTCCTAACATATCCACTACGAAATCGGTATCCGCAACCTGCGTGCCGTGCGTGTAAAGCTTTTCCTTTACAATAAAGCTTGCTCCCTTTTTCATCGTTGCTTTGGTCAAACGCTTAGTCGAATCCACGCCCTTAATTTGCGTCGTTTCCATTTCCATATACGCGCCTTCTTCCAAATGTACCACCGTTTCGGGGTTCATCACCGCTTTGCCGTTTCCGTCACCGCCACCGTAATGTTTCTCCACGTATTTTACGCGTGCGTTTTTACCCACGTAAAAGGTGTGCACGCCGTCGTGGCGAGCCTCGATTTCCGTACCGCCACATTTGTGGATTCCACACCCTGCAACGATAACCACGTCCGCGCCTTCTCCGATATAAAAATCGTTATATACCGTCTCTTTCAGCCCTGCTTTGCTGATAATCACGGGAATATGCATACTCTCGTTTTTGGTGTTGGGTTTGATAAAAATATCAATCCCCGATTTTCCGTCCGTTCTCGTTACGATATCGATATTTTCCGTCGTATTTTTACTGTACGCTTCCCCGTTTTTACGGATATTGTATGCGCCTTCGGGTACGCCGTGCAAATCGGCAATTTGTAACAATAAATCCTTTTCGATTGCGTCCATACCCTGCTCCTTACAACTTATCCGTCAACGTCTTGCAAGCGTCGGTAGCCAAAAGCCCAGGCAACACACTATCCTTTGCCCCTTCGCTTTTAACTTGCCCGTCCGCAATCACGACGATTCTATCCGCAATGTTCAAAATGCGTTCTTGGTGGGAAATAATTAAAATGTTCCCTTTCGTTTTTTCGTGCATACCTTCAAACACTTTAATTAAATTTCCAAAACTCCACAAGTCAATGCCTGCCTCGGGTTCGTCAAATACGGAAAGTTTAGTCGCACGCGCCAAAATGGTAGCGATTTCAATGCGTTTGAGCTCTCCCCCCGACAGCGAATCGTTGACTTCTCTATCGATATAATCCCTTGCGCACATTCCCACTTCGGATAAATACGCGCACGCCTCGGCGACCTTTACGGGTTTGCCTGCGGCAATGTTAATTAAATCTCGAACGGTAAGCCCCTTAAAACGTACGGGTTGTTGAAAAGCGTACGATACGCCCTTTTGCGCGCGTTCGGTAACGGAAAGCTCGGTAATATCTTCCCCGTCCAAATAAATGCGCCCCGACGTAGGTTTAATAATGCCTGCAATTACTTTTGCCAACGTCGATTTTCCACCGCCGTTAGGGCCTGTAATTGCCACGAACCGTTCGTCTATCGTCAAGTTTACGTTTTTCAAAATGGCTTTTTCGCCCTGTTCGTCCTTGACGGTATAGCTAATATCCTGCAACTGTAACATACTTTGGTATTCCTTACAAACTTTCTTCCCTTTTAATATAACGCAAACGCGTTATTCTTAAACGTTTTCGTTAAAAAACGTACTCTTTATCTCCATTCTTCCCCTTTGTAATACTGCTAACGCCCGACGACCCGATAGGATATTTCAACGTTGCGTATTCCACAGTAACGGGGGAATTTATGGTAATGGCGTTTTGCGCCGTTACCACCGTCTTATCGGTTAAAGAAACGTATTTTCCCGTCAACGTCAATTTTGCCGTTTGGGGTAACGTCTCCGTAGTAAACGTCACGGCGTACGGGTTAATTTCCACCCCTTCGCCTATACCTGCCGTCGTTTGTGGACAAAGGTCCACCTTATATTCGCTCTCTGCGTTTTGCATAGCGGAAAACGCCGTATCCAAGTTTGGATAATAGGTATTTTCTCCGCCGTTTTCACTAACGGCAACGGGCATCAACCTGTTTTCCGACAGCGTAGGCAAGCCGTACAGCCAAGTATTGCCGTGCGTAGTAGGCGTGTGCGCAATATGCGTCGTGGTAAATTCGGTGTTCGGCACGCCTATCCAGTTTCGTATCGGCTGTTCATAGGCGTCTTCCCAAGTCGCATCGACGTTATACCACTCGCCGTCTATCTTGACGATATTCCAAGCGTGACCGCCCATATTCGAGCCTTCCCCGCCCATACCCGTAACGGTGATACACTCTATCCCCATCAGTTCGCAAAAATAGTCGTACGTTTTGGCGTACGCTTCGCAAACGCCTTTTTTCAAAACGACGCCTTCAATATTGTGCGCCCAGTACGCGTCTTCCGCCGTAACGCCGTCCGATTCGTAGGCGTATTCCATATTCCCTAAAAGGTAATCGAAGATGGTAAGCGCCTTTTCCGTTTGCGACATCGTCTCGGAAAGATACCCGTAGCACTCGTTTGCGCAAGCTTGGATATCCGCTTGCACCGCCACGCGAGAAGCATACGTCGCGTATTCGCCTTCTATGTATAAATTGAGTTTTGTCGTCGTTTGCGACGCGTTATGCGCAAGCCAGTAGAATTCGGGGAATTCCACCATTATGGTACTCCAAACGGTTATCGCCTCTGCCGACGACAAATCAAACTGTCCAAAATTGACGCTTGCCATTTCATACACCGTCGCACTACCGCCACCGGCATAATCGACTGTGCTTGGCGATACGTCGCGCGTAGAGTTATAAAAGGCAACGCAAGCGTTATACGTCTCTCTATAAAAAGCTTGTAAATTCGCGCCGTTTTGCACTTGGGCAAAATATTGATATCCGTATTTTTCCGTCAGCTCAGCAGGAGAAAAATCCAACTCGCCTTCAGGTACGCCTTGCGAAGAATCGTCCATAGACGAATCCCCGCCCTGTTCGTATTCGCTTTGCGAATCGTCTTGGCTCGACGAATACTCTTGCGAATCGTCGCTTGTCATACTTTCCAACGAATCCGAATTGCCGTCCGTCATACTTTCCGACGACGACAACAGCCCGTCTAAATAGGAAAACACGCCGTCGCAACCGCTAAATGCAAACAACGACGTCGTTGCAATCAGCGTACAAGCAACGCGGAATATACGTTTTTGAATTCTTTCTTTCATAGTTCACCTTACGTTTCTAAAACACGCGCATCAGTAGGGCGTGCGCTTTTAGATAAGCGCGTTTTTCTTTCCAGTTCGGCTGAAATTTTGCCACTTCGTTCCAAAATGCACGAGAGTGGTTTTTATATCGAATATGCGCCAGTTCGTGCACGATAACGTACTCGAACACGGCTTTGGGAACGTACAGCAACCGATAGGAAAACCGAAGTTCGTTTTTCGCCGTGCAAATCCCCCAAAAACTTCTTGCCGAGGTAACGGAAACGGACGCAGGACAACCCCCCATCCTTTTCGCCCATTGTTCCACCGCCTGTTTGCATATCCTAAGTGCGTTGTCTTTCAACCAACAAATCAAGCGCTTTTCGGCGTTTGTTTCGGGCAGGTACAGCCGTTTATTTCCCTCGTCCACTACCACGCGCGCCTGTGCGTGCAAATGCAGTTCGTACTCGTTGCCAAACAACAAAAGCTTGTATCCGACAAGCCCGTTTTGAGGCAATCGTACCCCCGATTCTTTCGCCGTGCTTTTCTTTTTTTCTATCCACTGTTCGTGCGTAGCCACAAACCGTTCGATGTCCTTTTGCGTAGCGCGTAAAGGTGCGCGCACGGTTACTTTACCCAGTGCGTTTACGCTAACGGACAACGTTTTGCGTTTGCTCCGTATGAGTTCGTCTATCTCTATCACAAAATTTACGCTTCGTAACCGCGCGGATTACCGCTTTGCCATTTCCATTGCGTAGCGCACATTTCTTCGATACCGAATTTTGCTTCCCATTTGAGTTCGGCTTTCGCCTTGTCGGGACAAGCGTAACAAGCCGCGATATCCCCGGGACGTCTATCGCAAATTTTGTAGGGCAACGTCTTACCGCACGCCTTTTCAAACGCCTTAATCATATCCAAAACGCTGTAACCGTGTCCCGTACCCAAGTTGTAGATATGTACGCCGTTTTGCGTGCATTGTTCAATCGCCGCGATATGTCCAAGCGCCAAATCCACCACGTGGATATAATCGCGTACGCCCGTCCCGTCAGGCGTGTCGTAATCGTTACCAAAGACGTTAATACAAGACAGTTTACCGCTTGCCACTTGCGCCACGAAGGGCATCAAGTTGTTGGGAATACCCTTAGGGTCTTCCCCGATACGTCCGCTTTCGTGCGCGCCTACGGGGTTGAAATAGCGGAGCAAAATAACGTTCCACTCGTTGTCCGATTTATACAAATCCTGCATAATCATTTCCATCATCAATTTGGTACTGCCGTACGGGTTGGTGGTAGAAAGACGGCACGTTTCGTCCAAAGGTAAACGTTCGGGGTCGCCGTAAACAGTAGCCGACGACGAGAAGATGATTTTCTTGACGCCGTATTGCCCCATAATGCGAAGCAAGGCAACCGTACCCGAAATGTTGTTTTCATAATATTTCAAAGGCAACTTACAGCTTTCCCCTACCGCCTTAAAGGCCGCAAAGTGAATAACTGCGTCAATCGTATGCGTTTGGAAAATTTCTTCCATCTTCTTTTCGTCGCGGATATCCGCTTCGTAAAACGTAATCGACTTGCCCGTAATTTCTTGTACTCGTTTCAAACTTTCGTAGCTGGAATTGCTAAAATTGTCCACGCCCACTACGTCATAACCTTTGTTCAAAAGTTCTAACACCGTATGCGAACCGATATAACCGCTTGCACCCGTGACCAAAATCGTTGCCATAATCTTTACTCCTTATATTTATCTTTATCTTTTTCTTTGTCTTTGTCTTTTGCCTTAGGCTTTTCGTCGTACTCCGCCTCTTCGTAATCGTCGTAACGTTTGGTACGCACTTTCAACACCTTTTGTTGGTTTGCCTTTACCACTTTAATTTGCAAATGCTTACAGGTAAGCACTTCGCCAACGGGCGGAATTTCGCCGTAAACTTCGGTCACCCAACCGCCGACGGTGTTCGACTCGAACTTTTCCGCTTCGTCTTCCAAATCGTACAACTCGAAACACTCTTTCAAACCGCACTTGCCATCTACCCAGTATTCCTCGTCGTCGATTTTGCCAAACAACACTTCTTCTTCGTCGTGTTCGTCCCAAATCTCCCCGACAAGCTGTTCCAAGATGTCCTCTAACGTTACGATACCTACCAAACCGCCGTATTCGTCGGACACCACCGCCAAATGGATTTTTTTCTTTTGCAACTGTTTGAGTAGCGTAGAAATGCGCGTGTATTCGGACGTGAACACAACGTCTTGCACAAACTTAGAAATTTGTTTTTCACCGCGTACGTATTGCATATAGAAATCGCGCTCGTGGATAAGCCCGATAACGTTATCTATCGTACCCTTATACACGGGCAAACGCGAATACCCCGTCTTTTCAAATACGGCGCGCACGTCTTCCATAGACGCGTCTTCTTCCACCGCAAAGACATCTACACGGGGCACTAAAATATCCTCTACTTTCAAATCGTCAAATTCGAGCGCCGAGCGCACAAGCTCCGATTCGTCTTCTTTCAGCGTACCGCTTTCTTCCGCCTCGTCAACAAGCGAAAACAGTTCTTCGTCGGTAACCGTTTCGTCCTTTTTCATCTTGAACAGCTTAGCAAGCCCTGCCTTATACGCGTCGAAGATAAGCCCAAGCGGATAGAAAATCCAATAGAAAAGTTGCATTAAAGGGTACAGGAAGAAACACATTTTTTCGGGATATACGCTGGCAAAATACTTAGGCGTAATTTCCCCAAACAGCAATACGACAACCGTCAATACGGCAGTGGAAATCGTCGTGTGGTCAACGCCCGTCCCCTTCAAAAGCTGTGCAAACAAAATCGTACTCAAAGCGGATGCGGTTAAGTTTACGATATTATTCCCAATCAAAATCGTCGTTACCAGTTTATTGTAGTTTTCGTCCGCAAACTTCAAAACGGCTTTCGCGTTGCGTTTGCCCAGCAAGACCATACTTTTCAGTTTAATCTTATTCGCGCAAGAAAACGCCGTTTCCGTACACGAGAAAAATGCGGACAAGATTACCAAAACGATAATCGCAATAGATAGGGGTAGCACCATAATTTTTTATCAAACTCCTTGCATTTCAAAAATCGTGGAAACCTATGGTTTCCTGTTCTCTATTATAATACATTTTCCACGTCTTTGTCAATGCGTTATAAAACATATTTTCCGTATTTTCCGCATATTTTCACAATCCCAACGAAAAAAAGGAACGGTTTTATTCCCGTTCCCCGTCTATTTGCGCTTCCTTTTGCTTTTTCGGCATATCTACAAAATGGCAAGACGCATAGTGCCCCTTCTCCCCTTCCCATAACTCCACGGGCTTAGAAAAACACACGTCTTTCGCCATAAAACACCGCTTTGCAAACGGACAACCCACGCTCTCATTATCCTGCAATGCCGTAGTAGGCGGTAAATAAATACGCTTAGAGTTTTTGTTTTGCGCAAGGGTAGGTACGGAACGAATAAGCGCCATCGTGTACGGATGGAGCGGATTTTTGAACACCCGTTCCCCCTTGCCGATTTCCACGATTTTCCCCAAATACATCACGGCAATCGTATCCGCGATATGTCGTACTACGGACAAGTCGTGCGAAATAAACAAATACGTCAAATTTTCCTTTTCTTTCAAGTGCGATAACAAATTGATAATTTGCGCTTGGATAGACACGTCCAAAGCGGAAACGCACTCGTCGCAAACGACGAATTTCGGTTTAACTGCAAGCGCACGCGCTATGCAAACTCTTTGCCGTTGTCCGCCCGAAAATTCGTGCGGGTAGCGGTGCAAAGCGTATTCGTCCAACCCGCATTTTTGCATCACTTCCAAAACGTAACTTTGTAGTGCCTTCGAATGCGGTTTATATAACCCGTGCGCCGTCACCCCTTCCCCTATAATTTGCCCCACCGTCATGCGCGGATTGAGCGAAGAATACGGGTCTTGAAATACGATTTGCAAGTCCTTACGAAGGGCGCGCATTTGCTTTTTACTTTGCTTGGACAAGGCAATCCGTTCCCCCGTTTCAGGGTAATACCACACTTCTCCGCCCATACGCTTATATAGCTGTAATATGCTCTTCCCCAAAGTGGATTTACCGCAACCGCTTTCCCCGACAAGACCAAACGTTTCCCCTTGTTTGATTTGCAAACTCACGCCGTCCACCGCGCGGAGAAACCGACGTTTTCTACCCAAGCCCGTTTTGGCAAGCGGAAAATACTGCTTTAATCCGTCAAGTTGTATCAGCGTTTTTTCGTCCATTTCTCTCCCCTTTATTCGGATAAAAACATCGTACGAATTGTCCTTTTTTTACTTCAAACAGGGGCGGTTCTTCCTCCACGCAACGCTCCGTCTTATACGGGCATCTCGGCGCAAACTTACACCCCTTCGGCAAGTCGTGTAATCGTGGCACGCTACCTTGTATGCTTTCCAAAGCCTTGCCCCTTTTGCTTGCCGACGGCAACGAACGGAGTAATCCCTGTGTATATGGATGCGAAAATTTGCCACGGAAAATATCGCATTTTTTCGCCCGTTCTACAATCGTACCTGCATACGCCACGGCAACTTCGTCCGCAATTTCGTTTACCACCCCCAAATCGTGCGTAATAAACAACACCGATGTTCCGTTTTTTTCTTGCAATTCCTTTATCAAACGCAAAATTTGCGCTTGTACGGTAACGTCCAACGCCGTCGTCAGCTCGTCCGCAATTAAAATCTTCGGTTGGCAAGCAAGCGCCATTGCAATCATCACCCGTTGTCGCATACCGCCCGACAACTGATGCGGATACCCGTTTAACACTCGTTTGGGGTTAGGAATATGCACGCTTTCCAAAATGCGTAACGCATCCCCTTCCGCATCCTTTTTCGACTTGCCTTGGTGGATAATAAACGGCTCGGTCAGTTGCCGTTTCACCGTCAAAACGGGATTGAGCGCCGTCATCGGTTCTTGAAAAATTACGGATATTTTATTTCCCCGTATCCCCTGCATTTTCTTTACGGGTAAATGATTTAACGTCACTTGTCCTTCGCCGTCCTGAAAACGTATCTCTCCACCCGTAATTTCCCCGTTTTCTCCCAAAAGCTGTAATATGCTCATTGCGGTTACGCTTTTCCCCGAACCCGACTCTCCCACCAACGCTAAGGTCCTGCCTTTTTCCAAAGCAAACGACACGTCGCGCACGGCGAGCAACCCCCCGTTTCGGCTTTTGAACCGTACTTCTAAATGCTCCACTTCCAACAACGACACTTTTTTATCTCCTTTCGTTTTTGGGGTCTAACGCGTCGCAGAGCGCGTCCCCGATTAAATGAATACACACCGTCGCAAAGGACAAAAACAAAGCGGGAAACAGCCATTGCCACCAGTAATTTTGTATCACGACGCTGTTGTTTGCGCCGTTGAGCATATTCCGCCAAATGGGCGTGGGTTGCTGTACGCCAAAGCCCAAATAGGACAACGCCGATTCGGTGAGCAAACACCCTGCAAAGTCCAGCGTCACGCTAACCAAAATTACCGAAACGATATTCGGCAATACGTGTCGAAAGACAATCTTCCACTCGCTAATCCCCATAGCCCGTGCAGATAAAACGAACTCCTTTTCTCGCTCCGCCAGTACTTGTCCGCGCACCATGCGGGCAAGCCCCGTCCACGAGAGCGCGCCTAAAATGAGCATCATAATAAAAATACGCGTCGTTTCCGCCACGTTATAGTATTTGATAATTTGCGAAAGGAGCATAGCAAACGGCAAAAAGGGTATGGACGCAAAAATTTCCGTTATCCGCATAAGGAGCGTATCCGTCGCACCGCCAAAGTACCCGGCGGTTGCCCCTATAATCACGCCGATAACCGTGGATATCAGCACCGCCACCGCGCCTATGGTCATCGTCGTTTTGCCCCCGTGCACAATCCGCGCAAACACGTCCCTGCCCCGTCCGTCCGTACCCATAACGTACCCCTTTAATCCATAACTTCCTATCAGTTTTCCGTTTTTGTCCGTCAAATACGTTTGCAACGCCCCTGCATAGGCGTTTGCCACTTCACCGCTCGTATCCGTAGGACATTGCCCGTAAGCGTTATGCCCCCAACCATATGCGTTGCCCTTATTCGTCACACCGACAAAATGCCGAGTCCCACCGCAAACGGATACAAAAAACTCTCCTTCCTGTAAAGCGGGAAACACGTCTTCCCCGTTTTCAAACACACCCGAAACCACCACTTCGCCGTCGTTTAGCAATACGGCTACGCACTTATTCGTCGTTGCCACTTGCACGGCGCGCTTATCCGCCAAATACCCGTCGAAATCCGCTTGTCTTCCAAAACTCGAACTGACGGCGGACGTAAACGTTTTTACTCCACCCGTCGTCACCTTGCCGTTCTCTAAAACCGCAACGCAAGCCGAGTTGGTAAACGCTACCTGTCTAACCCCCGTCAGCCCTTGCACGTTCGGTAAATTTTTCGTGGCGTTCAAATTCCCCCACACGTACAAACTCCCGTCCGTCTTTACCAAAGCAGAGCTTTGGTAACCGCAGGACAAAGAGCGCACTTCTTCCCCCGTTTTCAGCACAATATCGGGCATTGTAACGGCGTTTAATACGGGCTGAGTACCGTACTGCCCGCAACTGTTATCCCCCCAGCCGACCACAGTCCCGTCCTTGGTTACGGCAAGCAAATGGTCCTTTCCGCAAGCCAACTTTTGTACGTTGCCATCCTGTATTTCTTGGGGCAGTTTGGCATAGTCTATGCCCAGCAAACCATCTTTCGTGCTTCCCCAAACAAAGACTTTCCCGTCCTTGGAAAGCCCTGCGCTAAACCCCGAAAACCCCTGTGCATCCACAACCCCTTTTTGTAGATTTTTAGGCATCGCGCGCAAAGATAAAATAGGCGCGACGTTTTGCTGTAACGGGTCGGTGTATTGCAAATCGACGGAAACGAACAGCGGTGCGATAAACACGAATATAAACACGGACAACAAGCCGAGCACGGCAAACACCGCGCTTTTTTTAGAAAAGAAATTGCGTCTAACGATAGCCCACGGCGTTTGTTTTACTTCTTCCCCTCGCCTACGCAAAAGAGTGCGTTTTGTCCATACCCCTGCTCTATTTACCGCGTACCTGCCCCCGTCTAAGGCGCGCAATAATACGTTTCTTCCTTTCATACGCTATTCCCCCACCCGTATTCTCGGGTCGGCAAGCCCATAGGCTATATCCGTCAATAGATTGCCGACAAGCGCAAGCAATACGTAAAAAATTTGCATAGCGAGCGCAATTTCGTTATCGTTTGCCGTTAGTGCGTCAAAATACACTTTGCCTATGCCGTTAATACCAAAAATATTTTCTATCATAATCGAACCTGCAAATATCCCCACAAGCCAACCTATCGCAATGGACAAAACGGGAATAACGGCGTTTTTGAACGCATGCGTCCGAACGACTGCGCGCTCTTTCAACCCCTTAGCCCTTGCCGTGCGAATACAATCCAAATGCAACGCGTCCAGCATAGAGGCACGGACGTATCTCGTCATGGCGCCCAAAGAACAAAAGGTGGAAACGATAATCGGCAAAGCGAAATGGTATAACGTGTCTAACACTTTGCGAAAGCCCGTGTATTCTTTGCCCACGGACGACATCCCCGAAACGGGAAAGAGGTTCCATTTTATGGCAAACAGCCAAATAAACAAGATAGCGATAACAAACGTAGGCATACTGTACCCAAGCAACGTTCCCGTTTGCACCGCGCCGTCACGAAAGCTCCCCCTGCGCCTTGCGCAAAACACGCCAAGCGGTATGGTAATCGCAAACGCCAAAAGGGTGGAAAACAAATTGAGAAACGCGGTGTTTAACAGCGGTTTGGAAATGATTTCCGCAACGGGTTTTCCGTACGTGACCGACGTACCTAAATTGCCCTGCAACAATCCGTTAAACGCGCCGTCGTAAAAGGGAGCAAGTCCTATCCACCGCAAATATCTCGTCCATAAATTGCCGTCTAACCCGTATCGCCTTTGCCAGTATAAATACCGTTCGGCATAATTCAAATGTTTGTTTGACGCAATTTCTTGCATAGCCATATCCGCCGCTTTATCCACGGGTAGTAGATTATACGCCAAAAATATCAATAAGGACAATACGGCAAGCACAAGTACCATATATAACGTTCTTTTTACGATATACTTTCCCATACCTTACCTGTAATTGCTAAAAAAATCCGCTTCGTCCATTAAGAAATTACTGCTGTAATTGTCGTATCTTTCGGGGTTAATCGTCCAGTAGAAGGACTGGTCGTACACCGCGCTTGTAAATCCCGTCGCAAAGTTTACCGCGCCAAACCGCGCTTTCGTAAACCCGTAGGCAGGCATTTGACAATATTCCCCATAGATTGCCGAATTCATATCCCCCGTCGTGTACGTGATATACGCACCGATTTTCGCCCCTGCGTTGGGGTTGGTTTGCCAAGCGGTAATCAGTTGGTCGGTAACGGGGTTGGGTTGCGTGCCCATCCAGTTGAGAACAAGTGGCATATAATATTCGCCGTCCACCTTTACCGTTTTATATTTTCCGTCCGTAGATGCAAACGCCAAATTGTTATACGATTTTTCATAGCCCGTCAGCTTTTTATACCGCACACCGCCCGTGTTTTCGTCGTATGCACTCCCGTCCGCATTATAAATAAAACCGCCTTGGACAAGCTCCCGTTTCGCGTCTTCTACGCTATAAGCGTAGGAATTTAATTTCATCTTATCCTTCACCGCCAAATACGCGTCCGAAAGCGCAAAATAGGGCGCATCGACTACACTACCGTAACCACCCGTAAACGTTTGCGCAAACTCGTTTCTGTCTATCGTGTATAACACGGCACGGCGCACTTCTTCAAACTGCGTAGGCCCGAAATCGCAACGGAACGCAAGCTTTCCGTACCCTGCCCTATCGTAATGCGTTTCCTTAAAGCGCACGCCGTCCACTACCGCAAGCGCGGAACGCGTTTCTTCTCCACCTGTAATCGACGATAAAACGTCCACTCGTCCTTGTTGTAGTTGGTCGATTTGCGTTTGCGTAACGATTTTCACGTACGATATTCTATCAATAGACGGTTTGCCCCTATGGTCGCCTAAATACCGTTCGTTGCGCTTTAACAAAGCCGTCCTTTCCCCCTTGTCGTACCGTTCGACGTAGTACGGCCCCGAATAGGGAAACGCCGTAGCGTCCGTATTATTGACGTTCTTTACGATATCGTCCGCCAAGGCGTACGAAGTGACGCCGTTCTTTTGCGTTTTTTCATAAAACGACTTGGGAATATACACACCGCGCCCGTCGTCTTGCAAATGCAAATCCCCCAAATACAAAGCCGTATCCACAGGGGTAAACTCCGCGTAACGCATTGCGTAATAATAGTTAGCGTATTCTGCCTTTACGGTAACGGAAAAGGTCTGCTTATCCAAAATACGAAGTCCCGAAAAGGGGATTTCATCTCCTTGTCCGTCGTAGCCCTTAAACGTTTCGTACCCCGTATAATACAGCCCTGCGCCGTCCCCACCGCCTGCCTCGCGCATAACGGGAGTACTGCCCACCGCCACGGACACAAGATAGTTTTCCGCCGTAATAGGCGCGCCGTTGGAAAAGGTCAGCCCTTCCGCAATCCGCATCGTAAACGTCGTCGTCCCATCACCGTTTTCCGTTTGCGTATGCACGGGCAAAATGTTGCTGTCCGCCCATAAAAACGTACCCTTTTCGTCCGTAACGACGGTGGAATATCCGCTGGTGAGTTTTTCCACGTCCAAATCCGCACCGCCAGGGGAAGACTTGCCAAACGAAGAAACGCGAAACGCACCCGACAGCTCCGTCTTGCTCCCCAGCGCCACCGCGTTATCCCCCTGCGTTATCTTAGCCCCCACGATGGCGTCCGCCACCTGCCAGTACGGACTCGTTTGCAGTTTATCTATCTTCGCATTATACACGTCGTAATATTGATTTGAATATAGCGGTGCTTCGGGTACGAGATAATTCCAACGTTGCATAAACAGTCGCCACCACTCGTCATATACCGCTTTGGGCGTGGTAAACGCGCCCACGGGTGCGGTGTTATACACCATAGCCATAGACAAAAAGTCCATACCCAACTCATATTCCACTCCGTCTACAGTGGCATATACCAGGCCGTTCGCATCTTCTCGGAGCATATCCACGCTAACGCGCTCCCCTATTTTTTCATAGACGCTGGTATAGTCTTCGCGATACACCACGTCGTCTAAAACGTTCTTATTTGTACCCCGTCCGCAAGCGGAAAACGCCAAAAGCCCCACTGCCGTACACGCCATAGTGCGTATTAACAAAATTTTACAACCTTTCATACCTACTATTTTGCGCGACGAGCAGGTTTTTATACCGAAAAATACTTGACGGCTTACCAAAGCGTATGGTATTATAATAAATGAAATTATGCGTTTTTTCTACAAAGCATAGCTTTGCAGAAAATAATGCAACAAGGAGAACACGTATGGATAAAAAACAACTTCGCATCGAAACCAAATGCGTACAAGGCGGTTACACGCCAGCAAACGGCGAACCTCGCCAAATCCCTATCGTACAAAGCACGACGTTTAAGTACGCCACCAGCGAAGATATGGGCAAATTGTTCGACTTGGAAGCAAGCGGTTATTTCTATTCGCGCTTGCAAAACCCCACCTGCGATACGGTAGCGGCAAAAATTTGCGAAATGGAAGGCGGTACGGCGGCAATGCTTCTTTCGTCCGGTCAAGCGGCTTCCTTTTTCGCCGTATTCAATATCGCCTCTTGCGGTGACCACGTAGTATCTTCGGCAAGCATTTACGGCGGTACGTATAACTTGTTTGCCGTAACGATGAAAAAAATGGGTATCGAATTTACCTTCGTTGACCCCGACTGTACGGAAGACGAACTGCGCTCGGCGTTCCGTCCCAACACCAAAGCGGTGTTCGGTGAAACGATTGCCAACCCCGCTCTTACCGTTTTAGATATTGAAAAGTTTGCCAAAGTGGCGCACGAAATGGGCGTTCCTCTGATTATCGACAATACGTTTGCCACCCCCGTCAACTGCCGTCCTTTTGAACACGGCGCGGATATCGTAACGCACTCCACGACGAAATATATGGACGGACACGGCACTGCGGTAGGCGGTTGCATCGTCGATTCGGGTAAATTTGACTGGATGGCACACGCCGATAAGTACCCCGGTCTTTGCACTCCCGACGATAGCTATCACGGCATTACGTACGCGGAAAAGTTTGGACAGGCGGGTGCGTTTATCACGAAAGCCACGGCACAGTTGATGCGTGATTTCGGTTGCTGTCAATCCCCCCAAAGCGCGTTTTATCTTAACCTTGGTTTAGAAAGTTTGCACGTGAGAATGGCTCGCCATTGTCTCAACGCGAAAAAGGTGGCGGAATTTTTGGAAAGCAACGAACGTATCGCTTGGGTAAACACCCCCGAACTGCCTTCCAACAAGTATTACGCTTTGGCGCAAAAATATATGCCCAACGGCACTTGTGGCGTCGTAAGTTTCGGCGTGAAAGGCGGAAGAACGGCTGCGGAAAAGTTTATGAAAGCGCTTAAAATTATCGCTATCGAAACGCACGTTGCCGACGCAAGAAGTTGCTGTTTGCACCCTGCAAGCGCGACGCACAGACAAATGAACGACGAAGAATTGAAAAACGCGGGCGTGCCTGCCGACCTCGTTCGTCTTTCCTGCGGTTTGGAAAACTATCAGGATTTAATCGACGATATCGCACAAGCGCTTGCCACGCTCTAACGGAAAAACAGTATGCCTATTAAAATACCTAACGACTTACCGGCGTATAAAACGCTGACCAACGAAAATATTTTCGTGATGACGGAAACGCGTGCAATCACGCAAGATATCCGTCCCTTGAAAATACTTATCGTCAACTTAATGCCGAAAAAAATTGAAACGGAAACGCAGTTTGCTCGGCTTTTGGGGAATACCCCTTTGCAAGTAGAGCCTACCCTGTTACACACCACTTCCCATCAATCGAAAAACGTTGCGGAAGAACATTTGCTTGCCTTTTACAAGACGTTTAACGACGTTAAAGGCGAAAACTTCGACGGTATGATTATCACGGGCGCGCCCGTAGAACATTTGCCGTTTGAAGAAGTGGAATACTGGGAAGAACTGTGCGAAATTATGGAATGGAGCAAAACGCACGTCCACAGCACGTTGCATATTTGCTGGGGTGCGCAAGCAGGGCTGTACTACCACTACGGTATTCAAAAACAAGCGGTGAATAAAAAAATGTTCGGCGTATTTCCCCACAAGGTAGATTACAAATCCTCCATCTTGTTCCGCGGTTTCGACGACGTATTTTACGTTCCGCAATCGCGCCATACCACCGTTTTGAAAGAGGACGTGAAAAAGGTAAGCGAACTGAAAATTTTGGCTTCGTCCAAGCAAACGGGCGTTTATGCCGTATCTTCTAAAAACGGCAGACAAATTTTCATTACGGGACACTCGGAATACGACGCGGATACGTTGAAAAACGAATACTTGCGCGACTTATCGCAAGGCAAACCCATTGAAATTCCGTATAACTATTTCCCGAATGACGACCCCACCAAGCCCCCTATCGTGTCTTGGCGCGCGCACGCAAACTTGCTGTTCTCAAACTGGTTAAACTATTTCGTTTACCAAAGCACTCCCTACGATATCAAAAACATATAAGGAATTATACTGATGAATTTTACAAAACCACGAGTCAATTATCTAAAACTCCGTTTTAATAATTTAACTACTGAATTTAAGCATCTGTGGCCACTTTTATACTGGATTTTGTATGGCATCGGATTTG
>JAFVOG010000040.1 GCA_017505945.1 Clostridia bacterium | reverse complement strand
GCGGCGAAAGAAATAGGTGTGTTATACGGCGTATACGAATTGTTGGAAGATACGTTAAATTACGATTTCTTCTTCAAAGACGTATATACGATTGATAAAGTTTCCACCTTGCCCCTTTATCAGTTTGATAAAATGGATAAGCCTGACCTTGGTATTCGTTGTTATACGTATGGTTTTCAACGCTACGACGTAACGACGGCGAATAGAATGCGCGTTATCAATAACGATTCAATTTTTGCACGCGTAGGTGGCAGTTATAATCATAATAGTATGGATATATTGCCGATGGAAGAATTTGGGGAAAACGGAACGATAGAAAAACACTCTGAATGGTACGCAGCGTCCAAAGAACAGCTTTGCTTTACGGCGCACGGCAACGAAGAATCGTTTAAGCGTATGGTAGAAGTAACCGCAGAGAAAATGTTCAATGCGTTAAACCTTGACGAATATAAAAACTACGACATTTTATCTATGTGTTTGGAAGATATCCAAAGCAAATGGTGTTCGTGTGGTGCGTGTACGGATATGATTAATAATATCGGTTACGGTGCGGCGTCTACTACTATCGTAAATTTCCTTAATCACGTATGCGTAGCATTAGAAAATAAATTAAAAAATGCAGGCGACGCGCGTGCGGAAACGTTTAGAATTTACACGTTTGCATATTTCGATTGCGTAAACGCGCCCGTAGCAAAGGGCGAAGACGGCAATTACGTATATCACGAATCTATGCGAATGAATCCACATTTCGTGCCTTATTTTGCACCTATCAAAGAGAATTTTACCGTCGATTTTTCTACGACGGATTCAGCGGAAATTATGCGTAGATGGTCTGCGATTAGCGATAATATGTTCTTTTGGGGATATAATAGCTATTTCAATAACTGGATGATTCCCTACGATACGTTTAGCTCTATTCAGGATTTGTACCGTTTTGCAAAAGAAATGGACGTTTCGTACATTTACGTCCAAGCGCAACAATTAAATCCGACCGGAAGTACGGGTTTTTCCTTGCTCTCGGCGTATTTACAATCAAAACTTGGTTGGGACGTGGACGTGGATATTTCCGCTTTGAGCGAGAAGTTTTTTGCGGCAATGTATGGCAGTGAAGCTAAAAATATGCAAAAATATTTCAGTGAATGGCGTACGTTCTCGACGTATCAATTAGAAGAACTCAAATATCCTACGTACGTGAGTTCGTTGAAGATCAACGACCCGCAATTCTTCCCTAAGAGCGTACTTGTCGGGTGGCTTGACGATTTGTATGCAATTCAAGAAAGATTGATGAATTCGGGTGAACTGAAAGCGGCGTATAACGTGCGAATCGAAATGCTGTTCCCGTTATATATGACGGTACAGTACTGGAAAGATACGTTAGTAGAAAGCGAATTACTCAAATATAAAACCGATTATTATAATTATGCGAATGAAATCGGTATTACAAATCATGAAGAACACGCTGAAATAAACCAGCTTTGGAAAAGTTGGGGCATGCAATAAAAAATAAAGGGAGATAAAGAATGAGAAAAACAAGAAGTAAATTATTTGCCATATTGTTTTTAGTAGCATTAAGCTGTTTATGCTTGGTTGGTTGTAAAAAGGAAGATACGTCTGTCCCTACGCTCCCTCAACAGCAATCTACGTATAGCGTGGAGCTGAATGAGAGCGCATTGAGCGTGAACCTTTTTGAAACGGCTAAGCTTGACGTAACGGCGAAAAAGGACGGCGTCGTAGTTGCGAATCCGAGCGTGGAATGGAAAAGCGAAAACACAGAAGTTGCAACGGTAGATAACGGCGTAATCACGCCCGTGGTTTATGGTACGACGGTAATTTCCGTTACGTATGAAAACGTAAGCGCGAGCTGTCAAGTGACCGTTGCCGACGACGGATTTGTACCTTCGATAGTGGTTGATGTTGAAGAAGTATCGCTTTTAATAACCAGCGAACCGCGTAAAGTAAACGCGTCGGTGTTTTATGATAAAGCAGGAGTCGATACTTCGTCCGCTACAATAACCTATTCCATTCCTGCAAACGGTCAAGCGATTGCAACCGTAGACGCAAACGGCTACGTTACGCCGGTAGGGATTGGCGAAACGACGCTTACCGTTTCGGCGGTATGGAAAGGATACATGGGCGCAGGAATGACGAAAACTATTCCGCTCTCCGTACATAAAGACGTAGAACCGAAAGTTTTAGGTGGCGCAAGTGAAATCTATTTAAGCGCAGTAACGATAGAAGGGCAAGCGTTTTCCAATACGACGACCTTGACGGCAGAAGTATATGAAAATAATGAAAAATTACAAAGCCCGAACGTTACTTGGGTATCGAGCGATACCAGCGTTGCAACCGTAGTCAACGGGGTCGTTACAGCCGTAGCGGAAGGTGAAACGCTCGTTTACGTGCGCTACGACGACGGCGAAGACGTTTTCGAGTCCAACAAAAAGGCGGTCAAAGTAACCTTGCCCGTGATTGATAAGACGGCGGACTTGTCCTTCGATTTAGATAAATCCAAAGTGGAATACAACGCGATAGACGCCACGTCGGTGTTTGGAAATAGCTATGCGGGCGATATCGTAAAAGTAACGGTAAAATCCAACACGGAGAATCTTTTAACGTCGAACGGAGTAAACGTTTCTACCCTTTCCGAAGGTGAAAAAGTATTCGTGGTATACAATGAAGACAATTATGCGTTTGAAGTAACGGCGAAGGTATATACGAGAATACTCAAAACGAAAGCGGATTTACAAGCATTTGGCTCGGCGTATGCCACAACGGCAGATAGTACCAACACAAACGATACGAAGAGCTGGCGCGTTATCTTGGCAAACGATATCGACTACGAAAACGGTAATTACTGCGCAGATGCGGGTTACACAACTAGCGACAGATGGCTGGGTGTATTTGACGGCAACGGTTTTGCCATTTCAAATATCAAAACGAGATTCGGTTTCTTTGGTTGGATAGAAACGGGTGCAGAGCTTAAAAATACCGCGTTTATCAACGTGAATAAAGATTCTGCTTACCAAGGCGGTTTGCTTGCAAACCAAGTATACGGCACGATAGACAACTGCTTCGTGCAAGCAAGTAACGTAGTCGTGAAAGCAAAACGTACGGGCGGTATGGTGAATACGCTTTATGCTTCGGGTAAGATATCCAACTGTATTGCAATCGTAGAATTCGTAGAAGATACCGCGTATGCAAACGCGACGTATAACGCGCTTGCAGGCGTTGTGGAGAATGAAAGCTCGATAATCAATACTTACGCAATATCAGCTTCGGCAAAGAACAGCTACGGCAGTCCGAACGAAGCGACGGTAAAAGACACGAACCTTTATAGAACGGTTTCGGCGTTCAAGACGGCACATCCCGACTTGACCGCAATCGAGTTTGAAAACTACGGCGATTTCTGGTTGATGACGAAAGGCGTTCCTATGCACGAAGACTACTGCGCGATTTTACAAACGCTTGCCATTACCAACGGTGAAACGGACGTGCAGGTTGGCAGTACGCTACAAATAACGGCGAACTTTACGGGCGTAACGTTTATTCTTGAAACGGAATACGAAGGCGTAACGTTGACAAGCGACGGCTTGCTCGCGGTTTCGCAAGACGCGCTTACTTCCGATATCACGATTAAAGCGTTTTCCCCGTATTCGGACGATATTTTCGCGACGAAAACGATATCGATTATCAGCCTTATTGAAAGCACGATAGAACAATCGCTTGGCGAAATCGTCTTAAAGAAAGACGGCGTTGCCTTAACGCAAGATTATCAAATTTCCGCAAACGGCGTAAGCGGAACGGTTACCAAAATTCAAACGGCAAATACGGGTACTCAAATTACCTTTACGAGCGACGGGACTACGATAACCTTGAATAATGCCGACGTGCAAAATGCAATCACGGCGCAAGACGGCGGAGAATTTGCGCTTGTTATCTATACGAGTACGCATAAATATCAAGCGAAGGTAACGGTAATAAGCTTGGAAATTTCCACGAAAGCAGGCTTGGATTATTTCGCAACGACGATTTATCGCGGTGCAACGAACGTTACGAGTAACGATGATACTAACAGTACGTACGGCGTGTATGTGCGCCTTACGGCGGATATCGATTACGAAGGAGCGGAATACCCTAACGACGGTAGCAAATACGTTGACCATAATAATTACGTATGGCAAGGCACGTTTGACGGTTGTGGCAACGTGATTTCGAATATCGGCATAAGACGCGGTTTCTTCTGTATCATAGGAACGCTTGCAGAGGTTAAAAATCTTGCACTTACGAACGTAACGAACAACTATAACTATCAATTTGGCGTTATTTGCAACCAAGTATACGGCACAATCGATAACTGCTTCGTGCAGGCAACGATTACGACGACCAAAGCAGGGGCAAGCTCTGCGACGAGTAAAAACAGGGGCGGTATTTTCAACGCTGCGTACCGTGGAAAGAATTATTCCGCTTCGATTACGAACTGTATTGCGGTTGTGGAATTTGAAACGGAAGCAAGCAATCACTATGCAATCGGTAGAACAATCGACGGAACGTCCTATGGCGAAAATGCGATTCTTGAAAACTGCTACGGTATTTCCGCGTCGACTACGCAAGCGGTAGGCACGTCGGCTGACGGCTTGTACGCAAGCGCAAGCTTGTTCCAAACGAGCGTAGGAGCTTTGCCGAGCGGATTTAACAGCCACTGGACGTATACGGCAAGCGGATTAAGCTTTGGCGATACGCAAGTACTTACGTTTACGCAGGCGTAATATAAAAGGATATATAAGGAGGGAAACAGTCAAAAAAAGAAACGGAAAAAGTAAAAAAGTAAACGGTAACTTTTAAGACTGAACGCAATTACTTACACTCTAATTTTGGGGTGTAAGTAAAAGCGTTTAAGGCGTAAACGAACGTTGTTTATGGAAACATTAAAAAAGGAGAAAAACCATGAAAAGAAAGTATGTAAGTATCAAAATGGAAATTTTGAAACTGGTACAAGACGTCGTCAGAACAAGCGAAACATTCAGTGATGACCCCAACAAGGACGACGACTACGATCTTTCGGGTTTTACCAGTTGATTTCGTTAAAAACAACGGGTAAATCCCCGAATCCGAAAAAATAAAAAAAGGAGTAAACAACAAAATGAAAACTATCAAACAAAAACTTTTGCATGGCAAGCTTTCTGTCATTGCCGTTTTGTTTTTCGCACTCATCTTGCTCGTTTCGGGTGGATTTATGATGAAAAAAGCAAGCGCAGAAACAACGTTTTCGGAAGATGATTTCAAAATGTGCGTCGGCGCGGAAGTACGTACGGACGGCAAAGACGGTATTCGTTTCGTAGCAAGTCTTGGCGCTGCGGAACCTTCGGAAACGGTTTATAAAGACTTGACTTGTAACGTGATGATTGTTCCCAAGGTATATCTTACGCATTATGAAATTACGGGCAACTATTTTACTGCGTTGCAAACGGCGCTTAAGGAAGATGGAAAAAACCCGTCTATTGTTACGATGCAAGCAAAACCTTTTTACAGCAACGAAGTAGTTGCAGGCGAAGAAGGCTATTATATCCGTGGTACGCTTAGCAACGTGAAATACGATAATATCAACGTAGACTGGTTTGGTATGGCGTATCTTACGTATACCGACGACGCAGGTGCCACGCAATACGTATATGCGAAAATCCCCGAAGACGGTGCAAACGTGCGTAGCTTGGTATATTGCGCTTCGGCATATTTGAATTTGCCCCAATATGCAGATAACGCAACGCTGAAAAAGTTCGTAGCGCAAGGCATTAACCAAAAGGCAGGAGTTGCGGAAACGGATAAAAACAACGACGCGTATCTCAACGCAGGCATAACCGCGCTCGTACAAAACGCGAGCGTGCAAGTAAATCTTCTTCCCAACGGTACGGCGAAATGGGAAACGGGCGTTCCTGAGGGCGTGGATATGCACGTAGTGTACGGCACGGACGACGCAAGCTACGTAAGCATTGACGATTCGGGCGTGATTACGGGCGTTTTAGGCGATAACAACGCGACAACGACGAAAAACGTAACCATGACCGTGCTTGGTACGACGTATACGAAACCCGTACACGTATACACCGTAACGGCGAATTTGGAAACGCAATCGGAAGAAATCTTCTCTAAGGCTGGTACGTTTGGCGATACGACGTTTGTAAATAGCGCAGAGCTTACCGCTACGGCGCAAATAGACGGCGTAGACGTGGAAAAAACGCTTGCTTGGACGAATTCGAACACGGGCGTAGCTACCGTGGATGACGGCGTGGTAACGGCGGTGGAAAAATCAGAGCTGTTTGCAAGCGAAACGGTAGAGCTTTCCTTCTCGTTTGAGTTTGCAGGCGAAACGCTCGAATCCAACAAAGCGACCGTGCAGGTATCTTTCCCTATCGCTTATCAAAACGAACCGAAAGATTACGGCGACTTAATGCAAAAAGTATTCAATTCAGGCTCTACGGCGTTAGTATCCACGACGAACGCTGTCAATACGGAAGTGCTTGGTAGCGAGTTCGGCGCGGTTACGTCTTTTTGGACGGCAGATTTACAAGATAATTTACTCGTTAACGGCGCAGTAGACGTAGCGAATACGTACAGCTTGCAACAGGCAGGCGAAAAGAATTTCGTCGTCGCATCCGAAAACGGCTACGCTTACACGGTAAAAGCAACGGTTGTCAACTATGCAATCGATAGCGTAGCAGATTTGACCTATTTCTTCAAATCTTATGAAACAGGTGCAACGGGTAATAATGCATCCAACGTAACATATGGTACACATGTAATTTTATCGGGTGATGTAGACGGTTTTGGGCGTTCGGATGTTGTTCAAAATACTTCCAACGAAAGTAAATACACATATTATCGTGGGACGTTCGACGGACGGGGACATAAAATAAAATTAACTGCTAAAACTTATCGACAGGGATTTTTTGGAAGATATATTAGCGAAAATGCTGTTATCAAAAATGTGGCAATAACCAATATGTATAAAAATTCAATTTCTGGCGGTGGTTTGGCTTTTGAATTGCATGCTAAAGCAAAAATAGATAATTGTTACATTGAACTTGAACTGGGAGCGACAACTGCTCAGGCGAGCGGAATTGCATACAATGGCAAAAATGCTTTGATTACCAATACCATCGTAAATGTGACAGCATCGTCGGCGACTACTACGGACAACAAGTATACGATTTGTGCGGTTAATGGAGGCAATGTAAAAAATTGCTACAGTATCGGGTATCAAGTGACAAACACAACGACAGGAGAAGTAACGAAAAAGGTATACAGAAGCGTAGGAACGAGTGAAGAAAACGTTTATTTCTCGAATAACAAATTATTAGACGAAATCGTTACCGATAATCAACTTCCGAACGGCTTTAATAGCTACTGGACGTATACGGCGGAAGGCTTGAAATTCGGCGAGAACTTAGTCCTTGCGTATACGCAGGCTACGGCATAAAATATACTTGTTCCCAACCGACGGTCAGTCGGTTGGGAAAAGAAAACGTTTATGAAAAAATCACTTTTTTTGACTATTTTTATATGTGCAGTCATACTGTCGGGGTGCAATACCCCGACAGAGGACGTGCACAATACGCAGTTACCGACGCAGTGTACGGTAACTTTTAGACAAGACGGGCAAGCGGACGTAACGCGGATAGTAGGCGTAGGCGACGCGCTTGCCGATATTCCCATGCCCGTAGACAAGACAGGATATACGGTTTCTTGGGATAGAGCGGATTTTTCTACTGTAACGGAAGATATAATCGTAAACGCAGTAGAAACAGCAAATGAATATGAAATTACGTTCAACTTGTATTCTACTTGGGGTACGGTTGACTTTGATATGCAAAGCACCACGCTGGTATTTGACGGTGCGTACGATTTGGGTGAGCCGAGCTTATACGGTTTTCTTTTTGTCGGTTGGGAAATTGAAGAAACGGGTACGGAGTTTGCCGAAAACGGCGTTTATACGGTTGCGGACGATATAACCCTTATACCCAAATGGGAAAAGGACGAGGATTCCTATCGTTGGTGGGGGCATTTAGTATAATGAAAGCGGATTTCGGATTAAAACGAGAACTGAACGACGTGTTGTTTTATAACGACGTAAAAAACGATAACGGCGTTCTGCATTTCCATTCTCAAATCGAGCTGTATTTTATTACGGACGGAGAAATGGAAGTGGTCTTGAATGAACAAAGAAGAATATTAAAAAAAGGGGAAATGTCCGTCGCGTTAAGCTTTAATGCGCACGGGTATAAAACTTTGGACTATTCCCGTTCGAGTTATTTAATTATTCCCACGTATTTGTGTGAAGAATTTGTTTTATTGACAAAGGATAAAACGGTAGAAAATCCGTTTATTTGTGATAAGAATGCCGTTGAGGAAATTTACGGATATTTTAACGAATTGCGTAAAGACGGCGTGAATGAAATTGAAAAAAAGGGATATATCTACGTTATATTAGGTCTTATCATGAAGAATACGACCTTTAAGAATAAATCGCATACAATGGATTCTTCGTTGGCGTCTCAGATTTTGATATATATAAATGAAAAGTATCAAGAAGACATAGGACCTGCGACGATAGCTAAATATTTCGGTTATACGCAAAGCTACGTTTCAAGACAGTTTAAGATTGCTTTTAATATTACACTTTCCAAATATATCACGTTGGTACGATTAAAAAAGGCGATTATGTTAATGCGTGAGAAGAAACACAACGTAATCTATTGCGCAATGGAAAGCGGATTTAATTCCGTGCGGACGTTTTACCGTTCGTTCTTTGCGGAATTTGGATGTAAGCCCAAAGAGTATTTGGCAAAGTTAAGCGATTTTTGAGTAAGGATAACGCCTTGCGCAAAAACGGTTGAGTGTATTTTTTTTGAAAAAAGGGATGTAAAAATGCAGGATAATAATTTACTTACAAAGAAAAAAGGGAATACGAAAATTCAAATGTTTGCGTACGCCTCGTTGATTTTCGTCGTATTTATATGGGGCGCTGGACCGCTTATGACCGTGTATTTGTATCGGTATTATACGGCGACGATATATACTGCGGTTACTTCGTTAATTTCGGCAATTTCGTTGCTTTTGATTTCTTTGCCACATCTAAAGGAATTAAATCGGGATTATTTTAAGGTTGCCGTACCGACGGGAATTTTTTATTCGATTGCTTCGCTGTTACAAAAAATCGGATTACAATATACGACGCCTACGCAATATGCGTTTTTAGAAAATCTTTCTTGCGTCGTTGTACCTGTGCTTTTGTTCTTCTTTATCAAAAAGAAACCGAGTATTCTTACCGTTTTGGCGAGCCTTTTATGTTTGGCAGGCTCGTTTATTTTAAGTGGTTTGGATTTTGCGAGCAGTAGTATTTCGTTTGGGAAAGGCGAAATTTTATGCGCGTTAGCAGGGTTGTTTTACGGCGTAAATATTGCAGGGACAGGCGCGTATGCCAAAAAGCTTTATGCTCCGCTCTATGTAATGATACAAATGTGGATACATACGACGATTTCTTTTGCAACGGCAATTTCGTTGAATTTTATTACAATCGACGGAGCGCCTATTGAACAAATAGGGTTTTCGTGGGAAATAAAAAATCTTTTATCTATCGTTGCATTGGCTTTGATATCCAGTACGTTATGTTGGTTGATACGTACGAACGTAATGAAACATATCGACGCGTCGGTGGTGGCGGTGATTATGCCTTTTTCTGCGGTAATAGCAGGCGTGCTTTCCGTGCTTTTTGGAATGGACGCGTTAACGCTGAATCTTGTATTAGGGGCAACTATAGGTTTCGTCGCTTCTATATTGTCAAGCGTAGCAGATATTTTGGATAAGCGCAAAAAAACGAACCAAGAAAAAAACGTAGTATTAAGTGAGGAGATATAACAATGAAAATGGATGCAGTCAAGTGTCGAGATTTACTCGTCGCGAATAGGAAACCCGAATATGCGTATACGGCAAACGGCGATTATGTTGCTTGGAAAGCGAAAATCAAAGAGAAGCTTTTTGAGCTTTTGGGTATGGACGTAATCGCAGAAAACGCTTGTCCTTTGCAAATGGAAATCGTGGAAGAAGAGCAAAAAGACGGATATAAGCAAATCCGTTTTGAGTTTGAAAGCGAAAAAGGCTCGGTTGTTCCTTGTTACCTTTTAATCCCTGACACAGGCAAAGAAAAATACCCTGTAGCAATCGTATTGCAGGGGCATAATGAACAAGGCTTTTACAGTTCGATAGGCAAAGTGCTTTGCCACGAAACGCTTGGTTACGATACGGGTAGGGGGATGTTTGCTGTACAAGCCGTCAAGCAAGGCTATATCGCGCTTGCGATTGACCAACGCGGTATGGGTAGCCGTTCGGCATTGAATACGATAGAACGTCGCGTAAGCTTAAATCCCCGTGGCGATTGCTACTACGAAACAATGACGGCATTGACGCTCGGCAGAACGATTATAGGCGAGCGTTGTTGGGATATTTCCCGCGCAATCGATTTGCTTGAAAATTTCCCTGCGTGTGATTTGAAAAAAATCATTATCACGGGTAATTCGGGCGGTGGAACGGCAAGCTTTTACGCGGCGTGCGTAGACGAGAGAATAAGCGTTTGTGCGCCGAGCTGTTCGTTTTGTCCTTATCCCGAATCGATTTTACGGTTTTATCATTGTTCGTGCAATTATATTCCGCAAGCATACCGCTATTTTGATATGCAGGATTTGGCGTGTTTGATAGCCCCGAGAAAGCTTGCAATCGTGGCGGGTAAGTACGATACGGCGTTTGTGGTGGACGGCGTAAAGCGTGGATATGAAACGATAGAGAAAATATATGAAAAGGAAGGCGTAAAAGAAAATTGCCGTTTGACCATAACGGACAAAGGACATTTCTGGTGCGAAGATATTGTGTGGGATGTGATAAAAGAAGAAGTAGAAAAGCTGTAAAGCTTATACGATTTGATTGCAAAAATAAAGAAGAAGGATACGCATTGCGTATCCTTCTTGTGTTTATAGCGAGTATTATTTATAAAAATTATTAGACCGAGTAACGGTAGCAGGGGGAGCAAAATCCAAAGGTTTATCCGCGATATTTAATATATCTTCAGGCTTTATCCACGGTTTATTTTGAATAGCACTCGTTTCTTCGTGGGTTAAATAACCCTTATAAACGGTTAAACTTCTTCTGTAATAACCGTCTTGAATACAACACTGTGCAACGCCGTCGTTTAATATGCTCATAATCATGGGTAACATCTCCGAGGCATAGGCAATAGACGTAGTGTTTGCGACTGCACCAGGGATATTAGACACGCAATAATGCACAACGCCGTTTACCACGTATCTAGGGTTGTCGTGATGCGTTTCATGGCTTGACTCAATCGCGCCGGGGTCGTCGTTTGAAATGTCCACTAATACGGAGCCTGGCTCCATTGTTTTAAGCATTTCTTTGTCTATTAAAAAGTCTTTTCTTTCTTTTGGCCATTTAACGCAATTCAAAACCATATCGGTTTGCGGAAGAATTTCGGCAATCGTTTCTTTATTGCAAAGTTTCGTGTTTATTTGGGAGTTGTACTGCGTTAAGAGCTTTCTCAAAAGACCAACGTTTATATCCATAACGGTACAATTTGCGCCGAGTGCATATAAAACCTCTAACGCGCCTTGTCCCACGACGCCTGCCCCTAAAATCAATACGTTCATTCTAGGTGCGCCTGCAAACCCGCCTACATATTTTCCTTTACCGCCGTTAATAGTGAGCATGGATTCCAAACCAAATAGAGCGCCTTGCTTGCCAGCTGCCTCACAGTTTGGCGAACCATATCTATGCGAATCTTCTGCCGTAAAAGCAATACACTTACTCTTCAAAAGAGCATCAACTTCTTCGGGATGACCTGCGGGGTGAATACACCCAAGAATAATTTGATTTTCTCTAATCAAAGGGTATTCTTTGGGGGTAAATTCTTTTACCTTTGCTACCATATCGCATTGAGCATAAATTTCTTCCATCGTATCTACGATTTTTGCGCCTGCTTCAATATACTTTTCGTTGCTAAATCCCGCCGATTTACCGCAATCCTTTTGAGCCAATACTTCATGGCCATTCGCAACAATGCTTTTGATTTCCATCGGTGTGCAAATCACCCTGTATTCGCCTTCTTTGATATCCTTCAAAATCCCAAATTACACAAATTTTCTCCTGTGTTTGTTAATATTTTCAATGCTCTATTTTATTTGATTTTTCTCTTTAATCCTTATGGATTGTCGCACGTTCTTATTATACGCTATTTTGAAGAAATTGTCAATAACTTTCCGCTCGATACATTCAATGAATTTGCTATAATAATAATTATTTCCCGCGATGAAAAATAGAAGAAATTGTAAACTTCAAATATATGGCAAAATTTGCGACGGAATATCCCGACGAAGGAATTTGTGCAACGGGCTGTTGCACAAATTCCTTGGGGCATAATATTATTCTCTTTGATAATTTTTTCGGGGTTCCCGTACAAAAAGTTATCCACCTGCGAAAAACGGATAACTTTTTTTGCATAGAGAAGAAAACAGTATAAACGAATAAAATCAGCTCGATTTTCTTGGGGTGGGAATGTTGCTTAATTAATAATTTGGAACAGCAAAAAATTACTAAAAAAAGTGAATATATTCCATTGTATTTTCAAATGCGTTGTGTTATAATAATAAAAACGGCTTTTAGGAGAAGGAAAATGAGAAAGGGCAGAATAACCATTCCAACGGACGAAAATTTTGTAGAGGGTACGAAAAGAATAGCGGATTTATGGGGCGCGGACGCAGTCCGCGATTGCGACGGTACGCATTTACCGAAAAACGCACTCGAAATAGCGGATAAGGTATATAACACCTATTTTGTTGTGCGCGGGGATAACGCTTGGGCGGATAACCACACGGACGAATTGCAAAGCGTGCTCCTTATGACGGGGTACTGCTTGGCGACGGAAGAAACGCTCGTGATTGATTTATTAAAGGGTTATTCGCACGACCAGCTGGGTGTCAACGAAGAAAATCCCAAGAAATACTGGCAGGTATTCGATAGAACGACGGGGGAAGAAATTACTACTTGGGAGTATATAGGCGGTGGACAGGTACGCGTTGAAAAAGCAAAACCCTATCACGAATATACCGTGAATTTCTTTGCGAAGAATTTGTGGGACTCCACGCAAATGTATAATTACATAACGAATAACTGGAATATTGAAAAGCACAAGGTAATGGATACCCGTTTCCCTGCGACCTTTGAACATATCAAAGAAAATATGCGTAAATGGTGCGACGAGAATAAGAACGTGAACGTCGTGCGCTATACCACCTTCTTATATCATTTCTTCTTAGTGTTTAACGAAATCAATAAGGAAAAACACGTGGACTGGTTTGGGTATCCTATGACCGCAAGTCCGCGCGCGTTCGACGATTTTGAAAAGGAATACGGATATACCTTAAAAGCGGAAGATATCGTAGCGCAAGGCACGTATCAAAACAATTTCGTGAACCCGACGAAAAAATTCCGCGACTATATGGAGTTTACGGAAAAGTACGTAACCAAGACGGTACGCGAGCTTGTGGATATCGTGCACGCGGAAGGGAAAGAGGCAATGATGTTCCTTGGGGATAGCTGGATAGGCACGGAGCCCTACGGCGAATATTTCAAGGATTTGAACTTAGACGCAATCGTGGGCTCGGTTGGCGGTGGCGTAACGGTGAGAATGTTATCGGATATGCCGAACGTAAAATACCGCGAAGGTAGATTTTTGCCTTATTTCTTCCCCGATACCTTCTTTGACGGCAACGAAGAAAACGCGATTGCCGAGCTGAACCGCAACTGGATAACGGCGCGTAGAGCTATGATGCGTAACCCCTTGGATAGGATAGGCTTTGGCGGTTACTTGGAATTAGCGTCGAAGTTCCCGAGATTTATCGAGCGTGCGAGCGAGCTTTGCGACGAGTTTAGATATATCTACGACACGGTAAAAACGCAAACGCCTAAAAACTTTGCAAAAGTGGCAATCTTGAACGCTTGGGGTAAAAAGCGTAGCTGGATGGGACACATGGTCGCGCACGAGCTTTGGTATCAACAGGTATATTCCTATCAAGGCGTATACGAAGCGTTATCGGGTATGCCCGTTGACGTACAATTTATCAACTTTGACGACGTAAAAGACGGGAAACTTAGTGAATTTGACGTTGTGATTAATGTGGGCGACGCGAATACGGCTTGGAGCGGTGGCGACAACTGGACGGACGAAAAAGTGCTTACCGAAGTTAGAAAGTTCGTGCATAACGGCGGTGGATTTATCGGCGTAGGCGAGCCGACGGCGTATTCGGCGAACGGCAAGTTCTTCCAGCTTTCCGACGTGTTAGGCGTGGAGCAAGAACGCGGATTTACGCTTTCGGAAGATAAATATAATATCACGGCGAATGGCAAACATTTCATCTTAGACGGCGTACAAACGCCCGTGGATTACGGCGAAGACAAGAAGAATATCTACGCTTTGGACGGCGCGAATATTATGGATATAAGTCTTTCGGATAGATTTGTAAGAAAGGTCAACGTAGGCGAAGTGAAGATGGCGACGAACGCCTACGGCAAGGGTAGAAGTTTCTATATCACGGGTTTACCGTATAGCGCAAACAACGCGAAACTTCTCTATCGCGCTATTCTTTGGACGGCAGGTAAAGAAGATATGGATAAGAAATCGTATTGTGAAAATCCTTTGACCGAAGCGCATTTCTATGGGGACAGGTACGCGGTGATTAACAATACGGACAAGGAACAAACCACTATTTTTTACGATATAAACGGCAAAGCGCAAACGCTTATGCTCAATGCTTACGAGATTAAGTGGTTGTAAAAACAGGTAAATAATACAGGCGAAAACGCTGTCGGTTTTTGGATACAAACACTTGACAGCGTTTTGCTTTTTCGTTATAATATCTATAAACTTAAATAAGGAGTTTTTTATGAAAAACGAATATACGCATTTTGGCGTGATGCTTGATTGCTCGCGCAACGCGGTAATGAAGGTAAGCGAAGTAAAGCGCTTGATAGATTGTTTGCAAAAAATGGGATATAATACCCTGCAATTATACACGGAAGATACGTATGAAATGGACGGCGAGCCGTACTTTGGATATCTTCGCGGTCGGTATACCGTCAAGGAATTGCAAGAAATCGACGATTATGCGAATAGAAAGGGAATAGAGCTTATCCCCTGCGTGCAAACCTTGGCGCATTTCACCAACTTGGTGCGCCACCGCTTGGCTTACGGCGAGATAATCGACGTCAACGATATTTTGCTTATTGACGAGCCGAAAACGTATGAATTGATTGAAAAGATTTTTCAAACGCTGTCGAAAGCTTTCCGTTCGCGCCTTATCAATATCGGTATGGACGAGGCGCACATGGTTGGGCTTGGAAAATATTTAGACAAGCACGGGTATCAAGACCGTTTCGGTATTTTGTTGCGCCATTTGAATAAGGTAGTAGAAATAGCGAAAAAGTACGGGTTTACTCCGCATATGTGGAGCGATATGTTTTTCCGTTTGGCGACGGGCGGTGGCTACTACGTGAGCGAAGAAATACAATTCCCCGACGGTGTGGCGGAAAAAGTGCCTAAGGAAGTGGAGCTCGCTTATTGGGATTATTATCATTCGAATAAAAAAGCTTACGATACAATGCTTGCTATGCATACGAAATTTAATAATAAAATTTGGTTCGCCGGTGGTGCTTGGAGCTGGAATGGCTTTGCGCCCTTTAACGCTTATACCTTGGAAACAATGAAACCGGCGATGGAAAGCGTTATCGAGCACGGTATTAAAGACGTATTAATTACCATGTGGGGGGACGATGGTGCGGAATGTTCGGTATTTTCTTTGTTGCCGTCTTTGTACGCCATTCGTCAATACGCCGACGGAAACTTTGATGAAAAAGAAATTAAGAAAGGGTTTTACAAGCTGTTCAAAATATCCTACGACGATTATATGCTTTTGGATTTGCCTAATCAATTTTCCTATGAAACGCCTAAGGGTAGAGATATGGTTTGTAAAAGCATTTTTTATGCGGACCCGTTCCTTGGTTGGTTGGATAAGGCAATCTCCGAAAAACGTGCCGTTCCGTATGCACAGTATGCAAGCGACTTAAAAAAGGCGTCTAAAGGAGCAGGCGAGTACGCGTATATTTTTGAAAGCCTTTCTACGCTTTGCTCGGTGTTGGAGCTCAAAACGGAGCTGGGTATTAAAACGCGTAGAGCGTATCAATCGGGGGATAAAAAGACGCTGAATGCGCTTGTAAAAGAGTATAGCAAGACGGCAAAACGCACGGAAGAGTTCCATAAAGCCTTTTACGTGCTTTGGAATAAAGAAAACAAACCGCAGGGCTGGGAAGTGCAGGACGCGCGAATCGGCGGGGTTATCCGTCGCTTGTATACATGTGCGGAGCGCTTAAAAGAATATCTTGCAGGAAAAATAGAACGCTTGGAAGAGCTGGAAGAGGAAATTTTACCTTACGACGGGCTGGGCGTAAATAGCTACGCGCGCTCGGTAAGTATGAATAAATTGGGTTAAAAAAGTTCAGCTTTTGTGAAAAAAGAACAAACGAAAAAACGCAAAAAAAGTGCGTTCGTACACTTGCGTTTTTTTTGTCGTTTTGTTATAATATATACAGGAAAGTGGTTGTTGCGGGGAAACGAAAGAGAAGGCGGATAAAATTATCAATGAAACATTTGCGAAAAAAGAAAAACCTAATCAAATATTCGTCCTGCACGTCGCAGGGTGGCGGTATGGGTTTTGTCGCGCCTTTTTTCGCCCTTAAAAAGGGTTTATACAGCCAAAAAACGGTAAAATAACGGGAGGAGTGCAAAATTTGCACTCCTTCTTAGCTTAAAAAAGGAGAGATTTTATGAGTAAAGTCGGTATTATTATGGGTAGCAAATCAGACTTTGACGT
>JAFVOG010000039.1 GCA_017505945.1 Clostridia bacterium | reverse complement strand
GCCATGGACAAGCTCTTCGGCTTCATCCGCATGTACGAGGGCGAAATGGAGACCGTCAAGATGGAAAACATCTCCATGATTCCCGAGGTGGAGCTGCGCCTGCGCCACTACATCGACACGGGGCAAACCTTGCGTGATATCGCCCGTCGATGCAATACCACCCGTGTGGAACGTACGCATCGTAAGCTGTGTACCGGGTTCACCGATAGATTGTGCAGCAATCGTACCAACCGCTTCGCCCACTTGTACAGGGAGCGTCGTCGCCATATTTTTACCATAGCACTTCGCACAAACGCCGTATCTCGACGAACAAGCGAATACGCTTCTAATGCTTACTTCTTCAATGCCAGCAGCCACGATAGCGTCCGCTTCTGCATCGTCGATAAATTGATTTTCGCCGACAATCACTTCGCCCGTTGCAGGGTGAATTACGTCTTGTGCGGCAAATCTACCAAGGATACGTGCTTTCAAATCTTCCAAAACTTGACCTACCGCGTCGTAAATCGCGCGTACGACCATACCTTGGGGTTTTCTACCTGCACAGCAGTCGTCTTCGCGTACGATAATTTCGTGTGATACGTCTACCAAACGACGGGTAAGGTAACCGGAGTCCGCCGTCTTTAATGCGGTATCGGTTAAACCTTTACGACCACCGTGCGAAGAAATGAAGTATTCGAGAACGGACAAGCCGTTTCTGAAACACGATTTAACGGGAATTTCAATCTTCTTACCTTGGGGGTTAACCATTAGACCACGCATACCAGCAAGCTGTTTGATTTGGTCGATGGAACCACGGGCACCAGAGTCCGCCATCATCCAAATAGGATTGAACTTATCTTCTTCGCCTTGTTTCTTCAACAACTCTTCCACGCGCTTAGTTGCGTCGTCCCATTGCTTAATAACAGCGTTATAACGTTCTTGTTCGCTAAGCAAACCGCGTTGGTGCTTAACGGCAATTACGCCCACTTCTTTTTCCGCTTTCTTAATAATTTCTTCCTTTTCTTGGGGAATCTTCATATCGAATACGGACGTGGTCAGCGCGGCAATCGTAGAGAAACGGTAACCGCGTTCTTTCATTGCGTCGAGCACGTATGCAGCCTTAGGCGCTTTACCCGTTCTAAACGCAGCTTCAACGATTTTGGAAAGGTGCTTTTTGCTGATAGCTTTTTTGCCCTTGCCGATAAATTCTTCGTCGAGTTCCAAACGCAAGTACGCTTCGGGCGTGTTACGTTTTACAAAACCCAAATCTTGGGGCAAACCTTCGTTATACATCAAACGTCCGATGGTCGTCTTGATAACACCGCTTACCATCAACTTGCCCGTCTTTTCGTCGCGATATACGAACGCGTTTTTCACGGGTGCTTCGCCAGGTTTGTTTTCCACTTCGCAGTAGTAAACGCCCGCTTCGTTAAACGGCAAGTTATCAAACTTACCTTCGGGGAGCTCTACCACGCGTTTGAGATACATTTCGTCTTGTTCGTGCGCCACTTTCGTTTGATATGCAAGGAGCGCTTCGTTTTCGGACGAGTACACGGGTGCTACGTATGCTTCCCCATTTTCGTCGGGACGGCCTTGGTCGTCGTATTTCTTGCCTTCTTCACAGCGTTTAATCGTCATATAGTACGCGCCGAGAATCATATCTTGCGAAGGCGACATAACGGACTTACCGTCGGCAAGTTTCAAAATGTTGTTTGCGGAAAGCATCAAGAATCTTGCTTCCGCTTGTGCTTCGACGCTCAAAGGAAGGTGTACTGCCATTTGGTCGCCGTCGAAGTCGGCGTTGAACGGTCCGCAGACAAGGGGAGAAATTTTAATTGCTCTACCTTCGATAAGAACGGGTTCAAACGCTTGAATAGACAAATGGTGCAACGTAGGCGCACGGTTCAAAAGCACGGGGTGGTCTTTGATAACGTCTTCTAAAACGTTCCAAACCATATCCTTCGTTGCTTTTTCTACGGCGCGTTTTGCCGTTTTAATGTTGTGGCATTGACCGCTTTCCACCAAACGTTTCATAATGAACGGTTTAAAAAGCTCGATTGCCATTTCCTTAGGCAAACCGCATTGATAAATTTTCAGTTCGGGACCAACGACGATAACCGAACGGCCCGAATAGTCAACACGTTTACCCAAAAGGTTTTGACGGAAACGGCCTTGCTTACCGCGGAGCATCGCGGAAAGCGATTTCAAATCACGGTTGGAAGGACCTGCAAGTGCCTTACCGCGTTTGCCGTTGTCGATAAGCGCATCTACCGCTTCTTGCAACATACGTTTTTCGTTTTTGACAATCATATCGGGCGCGCCGATTTCCATCATCTTCTTCAAACGGTTGTTACGGTTAATTACGCGACGGTACAAATCGTTTAAGTCGGACGTAGCAAATCTACCGCCGTCCAGTTGTACCATAGGACGAATATCGGGGGGAATTACGGGAAGTACCGTCAAAATCATCCATTCGGGGCGGTTACCGCTCTTACGGAAAGATTCGATAACTTCCAAACGTTTAATGGCTTTAATCGCCTTTTGACCAAGGCCTTTATCCCCTTTCGTACCGTCGTCCAAAAGTTTTTTGCATTCTTCGCTTTCTTTGTCCAAATCGACTGCCATCAAAAGTTCGCGGATAGCTTCTGCACCCATACCAACCTTCAAACCGGTAACCGATTCGTCGCCGTATCTTTCTTCGATATCGCGGAGTTGTTTATCCGTAATCACTTGTTTGTATTCCAACTCGGTAACGTTACCAGGATTTAATACGACGTAGGACGCGAAATAGATAACTTGTTCCAAGCTCTTAGGTCCCATATTCAAAAGCAAACCGATTTTAGAAGGTACGCCTTTGAAATACCAAATGTGCGAAACGGGCGCGGCAAGTTCGATATGCCCCATTCTTTCTCTTCTTACTTTCGAACGGGTAATTTCTACACCGCACTTTTCGCAGGTACGACCTTTGTATTTTACTCTCTTATATTTACCGCAGTGACATTCCCAGTCCTTCATCGGCCCGAAGATTTTTTCACAGAACAAGCCGTCCTTTTCGGGTTTTTGGGTGCGGTAGTTAATGGTTTCGGGTTTGGTTACTTCGCCCTTCGACCATTCCCTGATTTTTTCAGGAGAAGCAATGCTAATTTGAATAGAATTGAAATCGTTTAATTCGTACATATTTTTATCTCCTTACTCTTCGTCTTCGTCGTCGCCGAACAAATTCGAGAAACCGAAATCTTCGTCGTCCAAATCGTCGTCAAAGCTTTCGTCTTCGTCGTCGGACGTAGCGTCAAATCCGTCTTCGTCGTCGCCTTCTTCTTCGAACAGCGATTTCAAATCGAACGAATCTTCCATATCTTCGTCGTCTTCGTCATCCACCGTGAAGTCGATTTCGTCAAGTTCTTCCGCTTTCAAGCTATCCTTTCTGCTTGCTTCTGCGTCCGCCGCTTCCTCTTCTTCTTCAAATTCTCTAATGACGATTTCGTCACCCGATTCGGTAAGCACTTTTACGTCCAAAGCCAAGCTTTGCAATTCACGAAGGAGTACCTTAAACGCTTCGGGGATACCAGGTTCGGAAATATTTTCACCGCGAACAATCGATTCGTACGTCTTTACACGTCCGATTACGTCGTCCGATTTTACGGTTAAAATTTCTTGCAAGATGTGCGCCGCGCCGTATGCTTCCAGCGCCCACACTTCCATTTCACCAAAACGTTGACCACCGAATTGCGCTTTACCGCCGAGGGGTTGTTGCGTTACCAAGCTGTAAGGCCCAATGGACCGCGCGTGAATCTTGTCGTCAACAAGGTGGATAAGCTTAATCATATATTGTACACCGATGGTTACGCGGTTTTCAAAAGGTTCGCCCGTTCTACCGTCGAATACTTGGAATTTACCATCGACTTTGCCGTCGGGGTTGACCAAGTTATTTTCGCGGAACATCGTCTCCAAATCTTTTTCCGTCGCACCGTCGAATACGGGCGTTGCAATCTTCCAACCGAGTTGCTTACAAACGTAGCCCAAGTGCACTTCGAGTACCTGCCCGATATTCATACGGGAAGGAACGCCCAAGGGGTTGAGCAAAATTTGCAAAGGCGTACCGTCGGCAAGGAAAGGCATATCCGCTTGCGAAAGCACGCGGGAGATAACGCCCTTGTTACCGTGACGACCTGCCATCTTATCACCGATTTGGATTTTACGCTTTTGTGCGATATATACGCGTACAAGCCTGCTTACGCCAGGGTCGAGTTCGTCTTTGTTTTCTCTCGTGAACACCTTAACGTCAACGACTACACCGCCTTCGCCGTGAGGCACTTTCAAGGACGTGTCGCGCACTTCTCTCGACTTTTCGCCGAAGATTGCACGGAGCAATCTTTCTTCGGGCGTGAGTTCCGCTTCGCCCTTAGGGGAAACTTTACCGACGAGAATATCACCACTTTGTACTTCCGCACCGATACGGATGATACCGTCTTCGTCCAAATCCTTCAACGCGTCTTCGCCTACGTTAGGAATATCGCGCGTGATTTCTTCGGGGCCGAGCTTAGTTTCTCTCGCTTCCGTTTCGTGTTCTTCAATGTGGATAGACGTAAATACGTCGTCTTGTACCAACTTTTCGGACAGCAAAATTGCGTCTTCGTAGTTGTAGCCTTCCCATTCCATATACCCGATAAGAATGTTTTTACCAAGCGCAAGTTCGCCGTTGCTGGTCGAAGGACCGTCCGCGATAATTTCGCCCTTATACACTCTATCGCCCGTGGAAACGATGGGACGTTGGTTCAAACACGTACCTGCATTGGAACGTTCAAATTTCTTCAAGGGATATTCACGGATAGTACCGTCGTCTTCCTTGACTTTAATCATATTCGAACAGCAATATACGACTACGCCCGCTTCTTTTGCCGTAACGATAACGCCGGAGTATTTTGCAATATCTCCTTCGATACCCGTTGCCACAATCGCCGATTCCGTCTTCAAAAGGGGCACGGCTTGACGTTGCATGTTCGAGCCCATGAGTGCACGGTTGGTATCGTCGTTTTCAAGGAAAGGAATAAGCGCCGTTGCTACGGAAACGAGTTGCTTAGGCGAAACGTCCATATAGTCCATCTTTTCTCTGGGCATTTCGGTAATATCGTTTTTATAACGGCAACCGACGCGCGCGTTCACGAATTTCCCTTCTTCGTCCAACGGTTCGTTTGCTTGTGCAACAACGTACTTATCTTCTTCGTCCGCCGTCAAGTAATCAACGTGCGTCGTAACGATACCCGTATCTTTATCTACTCTTCTGTACGGGCTCATAATAAAGCCGTATTCATCTACTCTTGCAAAGGATGCAAGGGACGTAATAAGACCGATGTTTTGACCTTCTGGCGTTTCGATAGGACACATACGCCCGTAATGCGTGTGGTGAATGTCACGCACTTCAAACGTCGCTCTTTCTCTGTTCAAACCGCCGGGACCGAGTGCGGACAACTTACGTTTATGCGTAAGTTCGGCAATCGGGTTGGTTTGGTCCATAAATTGCGAAAGCTGGGACGAACCGAAGAATTCGCGGATAACTGCGGATACGGGACGGATGTTAATCAGCGCAGAAGGCGTTACTTCCATCGGGTCTTGCGTAGCCATTCTTTCTTTAATGAGTTTTTCCAAACGGTTAATACCGATACGGAGTTGGTTTTGCAACAATTCGCCAACCGAACGAACACGACGGTTACCCAAGTGGTCGATATTGTCAATCGTGCCGATACCGTACTTCAAATCCAAGTTGCTGGAAATGGACGCAACGATATCGTCCACCGTAACGTGCTTGTGGCAAAGCTTGTCGATTAAAGGACGCATTTCCTTCTTTTGTTCCTTGGAAGGAACGGGATTTTCGCTGGACAAAACTTCATGGAACACTTTACAAGCCACGACGAATTTAAGACGATTGTCACGTCTCTTTTCGCGGTTTTTCTTTTCTTCGGGCTTTTCGTCGGGTTCTTCGATTTTTTCCACCGTCTTGTAGATGTCGTTAATCGCGTCGGTATATTTTTCCGCAACTTCTTCCACCGTAAGCGTAGCACATTCTTCCGCAATGAGCTTGGAGAAACGGTAGTTGGGATAATATACGGTAGGCAACAAACCGAAATCCTTTGCGCGCGCCTTCAAAGGCACGTCGAAAATCGCGGAAAAATCTACCGTGCCGTTGGCTATCATCTTATGACGAATTTCGCCGTCTTCGGGGTCGTCAACCAACACGAAAATTTCGTTAATACCGCAGTTTTGAATTTCTTTTGCCTTGCGTTCGGAAATCTTTTCGCCTGCTTCTGCAATCACTTCGCCCGTTTCGGGGTTAATGACGGTATCGGCTACGCGACAGCCTTCCAAACGATAGGAAAGGTTCAACTTCTTATTGTACTTGTATCTGCCCACCTTTGCGATATCGTAACGGCGGGGGTCGAAGAACGTGTTGAACATATATTGTCTTACGGAATCTTCCGTAGGCGCTTCGCCGGGGCGCAAACGACGGTACAATTCGTACAAGCCGTCCGATTCGCTCTTTGCCGTATCCTTAGCGAGCGTCGCAGCGATAATTTTATCGCCGGGGAACAAATCTTCGATAGCGCGGTTAGAACCGTAACCAAGCGCACGAAGAAGTACCGTAGCGCAAAGTTTCTTCTTTCTATCTACGCGAACGTACAACGCGTCTTGCGCGTCTTGTTCGAGTTCAAGCCAAGCACCACGGTTAGGCATAACGGTAGAAGCGTACATCACTTTACCCGTCTTATCCGTACTGGACGCATTATATACGCCAGGCGAACGAACGAGCTGAGAAACGATAACACGTTCTGCACCGTTGATGATAAACGAACCGTTTTCCGTCATAAGCGGGAAATCGCCCATAAATACTTCTTGGTCGATAACGTCGTTTTTCACCGTATTGATAAGACGCACTTTCACACGCAAAGGAAGCGAGTAGTTCGCGTCTCTCGTACGACATTCTTTTTCGTCATACTTGGGTTTGTCGCCAAATTTGTGCTCTAAGAAATAGAGTTCAAAATGGTCGGAGTAGTCGGTGATTGGGGAGAAATCCTCAAACACCTCTGCAATCCCTTCTTCGATAAAGGTCTTGTAGCTGTCTTTCTGGATTTCAACGAGGTCGGGAAGGTCGATTACTTCGTTGATGTTACCGAATTTTCTACGTTCGGTTTTTCCATACTTTGTGATAGGTAAATCCATCGGTTAAAAAGCTCCTTACATATTTTTTAGCGATCTACCGAATATATCTTTTCATCGATAAAAATCGAATTTTTACTGAATTTTTTTACGGGAACTACAATTTTTTTTGCGTTCCGCTTTACATTTGACAAAGTTTGCGGTATAATGGATATATCGAAAACTTGTCCAAAACGCCGTTTTTCCTTGATATTTCCTAAGGATTTTCGCATTTGCTCTATCGCGAAAAACAGGGCACGGGCGACAATACGGCATAATAATACATTGTGTCTTATTATAACTCTGCGTTCTTTTGCTTGTCAAGCGTTTTTGGAAGGATTTTGTAAAAAAAATATTTTTTTGGATTTTAAGTATGCGTATCGACAAATTTTTGAAAATTTCACGCATTTTGAAACGTCGCACCGTCGCGCAAGAAGCGTGCGGAGAACAAAAAGTGCTGATTAACGGCAAACCTGCAAAACCCTCTTCCGCCGTCAAAGTCGGCGACGTTATCGAAGTGTTATATTCGGCAGGAACGTTAAAGTTCCGCGTGTTAAATATTAAAGAAACGGTAAAAAAAGAAGATGCCGTTTCCCTTTACGAGGTGATAGTATGAGTTATTCGGTATGCGCCGTAATTTGTTCGGCAGGCAAAGGTCTTCGCGCAGGCTTTGACAAGAACAAACTGCTCGTCCCTTTCGACGGGTCTTGCGCCCTTTTGAAAGCGCTTTCCGCGTTCGATTTTCCCGAAATTGCGCAAATCGTCGTAACGTCTTCGCCCGAAGACTTGCAAGAAATTACCCAAATTTGCAAAGCCTTCCCCCAAGCCAAAGTCGTGCTTGGCGGAGAAACGCGCTCGCAATCGGTGTATAACGCACTGCAAGAAACAACGGCGGATATCGTACTTATCCACGACGGAGCGCGCCCTTTCGTTACGCGGACGGTTATCCAAAACTGCATACAAAGCGTAAAAGCGTTTGGAAGCGGTATTTGCGCCGTACCCAGCGTAGATACCACAGCCGTTTGCAAAGAAGGCAAAATTATGCAAATCCCCGATAGAAAGACGTTGTACCGTATTCAAACGCCACAGGGATTTTTTACGGAAAATATCCGCACGGCGTACAAGCTTGCCTTTGAAAACGGAGAAACGGACTTCACCGACGATTCCGCCGTATTCAAACGCTATTGCGGACTCCCCACCGTTTGCGAAGGCGACGAACAGAATATAAAACTTACCTATCCATCGGATTTTTGTAACGCGTTTGCCGTTGGTTTTGGCGTAGATACGCACGCGTTTGGAAAAGAACAGGACTATATTACGTTGGCAGGCGTGCGCGTCCCGTCCCACTCGGGCTTGATTGCGCACAGCGACGGCGACGTGCTCGTACACGCGGTTATGGACGCAATTCTTTCCGCTTGCGGATTAAAGGATATCGGGCATTATTTCCCCGACACCGACGAACAATGGAAAGACGCAAATTCTATGGATATGTTAATGCGCGTACGCGCGCTTGCTCGCGAACAGGGCTACGGCGTTAGCAACCTGTCCATATCCGTACAAGCGGAAAAGCCCCGTCTTGCCAAATACGTTGACGAAATGAAAAACCGCTTGGCTGGCGCATTGAACGTTGACCCCACCCAAATCGGACTGGGCGCAGGCACAAACGAAGGGTTGGGCTACGTCGGCGAAGGCAAAGGCATTACCGTCTATGCGTACGTTTGCTTAAAACGCGTATAATATAAGGAGTAGTATGGCATCAAAAACCAAAGCCCCCACTTCACAATTCGTATGCAGTCAATGTGGCTGTATCGCTCCCAAATGGTTGGGGCGTTGTCCCGATTGTGGAGAATTTAACACCATGCAAGAAGAACTCGTACGCACCGCGGACGAACCCGTCCGCGGTGGCGTTTCGCGCGTAAGCACACGCGCGTTGCCCCTTTCTAAAATCGGCTATGAAAAAACCGAGCGCGTAAAAAGTGGCATTGCGGAACTGGACACCGTGTTGGGTGGCGGTGTTGTACCCGGCTCGTTGGTGCTTATCGGCGGTGACCCCGGTATCGGCAAATCCACTTTGCTTACCCAAGTTTCCGCACACCTTGCAAAAGACAAAAAAGTGCTGTACGTTTCCGCCGAAGAAAGCTGTTCGCAGGTCAAAATCCGTTGCGAACGTTTGGGCTTGCAATCGGACAATTTATATCTTCTCAACGAAACGTGTTTGGAAGATATCGAAACGTGCTTAGACGACGTAGAGTTTGCCGTTATCGACTCCATTCAAGCGGTATATACCGAACAGCTCTCGTCGGCTTCCGGTAGCGTAGGACAAGTGCGGGAATGCGCGTCCAAACTGATGCGTATTGCAAAATCGAAAAATATCACGTTTTTTATAATCGGTCACGTCACCAAGGAAGGCGCGATTGCAGGTCCGAAAGTGTTAGAACACATTATGGACACCGTGCTGTATTTTGAAGGGCAACAAGAAGATAACTACCGTTTACTGCGCGCGGTGAAAAACCGTTTCGGCTCGGCACAGGAAGTAGGCGTGTTCGAGATGACGGACACGGGCATTCAAAGCGTAAGCGACTACTCCGCACTGTTTTTATCGGACACGCGCGGTATTTCCGCAGGTTCGGCAGTTACCCCGTCCGAAAGCGGAAACCGCTGTATGGCAGTAGAAATGCAAACGCTCATTTCTCGTACGCCTTTCGGTCAACCGCGCCGTATGAGCTTGGGGGTCGATTATAATAAGCTGGTGGTACTCATTGCGGTACTCGAAAAGCGTTGCGCTCTCCCCTTTTATTCGTACGACGTATATATCAACGCTATGGGCGGAATTAAATTAAACGAACCGTCCGTCGATTTGGCGATTTGTTCGGCGCTTGCAAGCGCCGCCACCGACGTGCCTATCGACAAATATACCGCCGTGTTTGGCGAAGTGGGCTTAACGGGGGAAATCCGTCCCGTGACTTATGCAGACAAACGGGTAAACGAGTGCATTAAATCGGGTTTCAAACGGGTATTATTACCCGCAAAAAATATGAAAACCTGTCAAAAGTACGCAGCCCAAATCGAACTTGTGCCCGTGCGTTTCGTAGGGCAAATGATACAAGCGTTAAAGCTGTATCCGCAAAAATAACCATTAAAAACGGGGCGAGTTGATTTTTCAACTCGCCCCGTTTTTTATTTATTATTTATTTCTTCAAAAGTTTCTTCAATCTATCGCACGCTTCCAACGTCGTTTCACGGCTACCAAACGACGTCAAACGGAAGAACCCTTCCCCGTTTTTACCGAAACCGCTACCGGGCGTTCCCACCACTTGGATTTCGTTTAACAAATAATCGAAAAACTCCCAGCTCGTCATACCGCTTGGACATTGCAACCAAATATACGGGGAATTTTTACCGCCCGTATAGGCAATACCGCATTCGTCCATACAGTTTGCAATGAGTTTCGCATTTTCTTTATAGTACGCAAGATTTTCCTTAATTTGCTTTTCGCCTTCTTCGCTAAACACTGCCGCCGCGCCCTTTTGTACGATATACGACACGCCGTTGAATTTGGTCGTTTGACGACGGAGCCACATTTTGCGAAGGGACATTCCACCGCGCACAAGCTCGCAAGGCACGATAGTATAACCGCAACGCGTACCCGTAAACCCTGCGGTTTTGGAAAACGAACAAAGCTCAATCGCACAATTTCTTGCGCCTTCAATTTCAAAAATACTTCTCACAGCGTCCGTTTCCACAAAACATTCGTACGCGGCGTCGTACAAAATTACGCTGTCGTTTTGAATAGCAAAATCCACCCACGCCTTTAATTGCGTCTTGTTATACGACGCACCCGTGGGATTGTTGGGCGAACAAATATAGATGATATCCGCTTTCAAGCTTTCATCGGGCATAGGCAAAAATCCGTTTTCCGCCGTCGCTTGCATATACGATATCTTTCTGCCTGCCATAACGTTAGTATCCACGTACACGGGGTACACGGGGTCGGGAACAAGCACGGAATTATCCGTATCGAAAAGGTCTAAAATATTACCGCAATCGGACTTTGCGCCGTCGCTCACGAAAATTTCGTCCAAAGCAAGCTGGATACCGCGACGGGCATAATACGCTTGGATACTTTCACGCAAAAACGCGTACCCCTGTTCAGGGCCGTACCCCTTAAACGTTTCCTTTTTGGACATTTCGTCCACCGCTTCGTGCATAGCTTTAATTACGGCAGGGGCAAGGGGCAACGTTACGTCGCCAATCCCCAACCGGAACACGTTTTTATCGGGATGTTCCGCTACGTACGCCGATACTTTTTTTGCGATATTCGAAAACAAATACGTTTCCGCCACGTCTTGATAATGATAATTGGGTTTCATACTTCTCTCCAAACTTTTACAAATTATTCTTTTACAAATTGATAACGGCCCGTAAACTCCAAATCGGCAATATTCATTTCGCCCACGAACGCCACCGTCGCAGGTCCAGTCATAAACACCGTTTTGTCCGTCCAACGAATCACCAAATCTCCACCGCGAAGGTGTACGGTAACGTCCGTGTTTTTATCCGCATAGCCGTTTAACACCGTCGCAACCACCGCCGCGCACGCACCCGTACCGCATGCCCACGTTTCACCGCAACCGCGTTCCCATACGCGCATTTTGATTTCCGTACGGCTAAGCACTTGTACGAATTCCGTGTTTACGCGTTCGGGGAAAATTTCGTGATTTTCAAATTTAGGCCCGATTTTTTCCAGATGCAAATCGTCGGGGTCTTTGAACACGACGCAGTGCGGATTGCCCATAGATACGCAGGTAATCGACTCCATATTGTTTGCAATGTGTATTTTATAGGCGACGAGTTTATCGTCTTTATATCCGTCCAACGCAACGGGGATATCGCTGGGCTTTAATATAGGTGCGCCCATATCCACCTTTACCGATTGTACTTTGCCGTCTTCAACGTTCAATTCCAACGTCTTAATACCGCTAAGCGTTTCGATTTTCAAGCGTGTTTTTCTCGTCTTTTTAAAATCGTACAAAAACTTACCCACGCAACGAATCGCGTTACCGCACATTTTGCCTTCGCTACCGTCGGCGTTGAACATACGCATTTTAGCGTCCGCCGTTTTGGACGGGCAAATGAGCACGATACCGTCACCGCCCACACCCTTATGCCTGTCGGACAACGTCAGCGCAAGCTGTTCGGGGTTCTCAATGGGTTTTTTCAAGCAGTCGAAATAAATATAATCGTTGCCTATCCCGTGCATTTTTACAAATTGCAATTTGGTAGGCGATTGTTTTCTTTTGCCTGCGTTGGATTGCCAAATAATTCCAAAAAACAGGAATAGCGTGCCTGCTACCGTGCAAATAATCGACAGCGGTTTCCAAGCCGTAGGCCCGTACAAAAGTCCAAACCCAAACCCTAAACCAAAACACGCCAAAATATACGCGCAAACGGATAAAAAGCTTGTTTTTTTCATAATAATCTACTCCTTAACATACTAAGGTCTATTATAAAATGTATTATACCGCACCGCTTACCGTTTGTCAAGTACGTAGGCAATATTTCCGCCTGTCTTTTTTTGCTTTTTTGCTATGCAAAAGCGCTTTTTTAAGCTTTCGACAGCCTTTGCAACAAAAAGCGCGTTTTTTTCGCGTTTTTTTGACAGCCCCTATTGACAAAACCCAAAAATAAGAGTATGATAAAGAGGAATAAAGTAACGTTTTTAGACAAGGAGAGAAAAAATGTATTGTAAAAATTGCGGTCAAAAACTGACGTTGCGTTTTTGCGAAAACGAAGGGTTAGTCCCCTATTGCGACACTTGTGCGGACTATATGTTTCCGCTGTTTCCCGTCGCGGTTTCGATGGTCGTAACCAACCGTGCGCAGGATAAAATTTTGCTGGCAAAACACGTAGAAGACGACGATTTTATTTTGTTTGCAGGGTATATCAAAAAGGGCGAAAACGCTGAAAAAACCATCCCCCGTGAAATCAAGGAAGAACTGGGTATGAACGTAGTAAAAACCAAGTTTATGTCCACCCGTTTCCACGCAAAAAAGGATTTGCTTATGCTCAATTTCATCGTCGTTGTAGAAGACACGCCTATCAAGCTTAAAACGGACGAAATCGCCGAGGCGCGTTGGTGTACGCACGACCAAGCCTTGGAACTCATCCGTAAAAACACGACGGCGGAATTTTTCTTAACCAACGCCGTTAAGGAATTGAAAAAGAAAATTTAATTGCATTTGGCGTAGCTTAAAAGCTACGCCTTTTTTATTTTTAGTCAAAAATTTCCGCGTATAGGGGTTGACTTATTTCGTCTTTTTTGCTACAATATAAAAGATAATATTTTACAAACGGAGAAACGCGGAGAAGAACTATGAACGCTATCGGGTTTGACAATAAGAAATACCTTTCGTTGCAATCGGAAAAAATCCAAGAACGCATTGACGCGTTTGGGGACAAGCTGTATCTCGAATTCGGCGGAAAGCTGTTCGACGATTACCACGCTTCGCGCGTGCTCCCCGGATTTGAGCCGGACAGTAAAATTAAAATGCTGTTAAAGCTGAAAGACGTTGCCGAAATTTTGGTGGTTATCTCCGCAAACGATATCATCAAAAACAAATACCGTAGCGACTTGGGCATTACCTACGACGCGGACGTTATCCGCCTTATTGATATTTTCAAGAGCAAGGGCTTATACGTAGGGAGCGTGGTCATGACCATGTACCAGCCCCAGCCTGCCGTGGACGGATTTATCAAGCGTCTTGAAAACCTCGGCGTGAAAGTCTATAAACACTACGCCATAGAGGGCTACCCTTCCGACGTTGCCAAAATCGTAAGCGACGAAGGCTACGGCAAAAACGAATATGTTCCCACGTCCAGACGTTTGGTTGTCGTTACCGCCCCTGGACCTGGTAGCGGAAAAATGGCAACCTGCCTTTCCCAACTCTATCATGAAAATTTGAGAGGGGTAAAAGCTGGTTATGCAAAATTTGAAACCTTCCCTATCTGGAATATTCCCCTTTCTCACCCCGTCAACGTAGCGTACGAGGCGGCTACCGCCGATTTGAACGACGTCAACATG
>JAFVOG010000003.1 GCA_017505945.1 Clostridia bacterium | reverse complement strand
ATGCAAAACGGGTGTATGACGTACGCGTTTAAGACGGCGCAAGCGTTTGACGCGGATTTGCACGTAATGGCGCGTTCGGGTATCGGTGCGTATTCCGCGTGGGGTACGCCTAATCCCTTAAATACGGCAGAAGAAATGAGTATGCTGAATATGTGGAACCGTTCTTACGTTTCGGACGTGGACCGCTTTGGCGGTACGTACACCAACCCCGAGTGGGATTTTAGCCATTACAAACCCGACCTTGTCATTATCAATATCGGCACGAACGACGTTTGGCACAACTGGAACGAAACGACGTATAAGACGGCGCTTACCACACTTTGCAATAACTTGTTTGCCAAGTATGGAAACGACTTGAAAATCGTTTTGGTTTCGGGAATGATGGTAACGGACAATACGTCTGCAATGCAACAGGTGCAATCTTCGCTTGCATTACAGGACAAAGCGATTATCCACGTACAGCTCAATCAATCGACGAACGGTCACCCTGACAGAAACGCACATCAAACGGCAAGCGAAGGTTTAACGACGGCAATCACGCAGGCTTTTGGACATATTTTTACGAGGTAAAAACGATAAACAAAATAGGCAGGTACGCGTTGAAACGCGTACCTGCCTTTGTTTTTGTATGGCGTAATTACTGTTTATAACAACCGCAAACGGTGCCGTTTGGCGTAAATCCCGTATCGTTGCACTTGGTACAAACGTACTTGGGCAGTAAATCTTCTTCCGTTAACCCCATAGCAAGCAATACGTCCTTGCGCTGTTGAAGAAGCGCTTGTTTTTGTTTGCGCAAAGCAGGCAAATCTTGGGGACTGCGTACTTCCGCTTTGGCAAGGGTAATTTCCATTAGAGAAAGCTTGCTGGTAATTTCTTTAAATTGCGGATTTGCGTTGGCTTTATCCACCGTTTTGTCCGCACGGATTTGCGCTTTTTCTCTCAGCAGAGCGTAATACCGTTCTCTGTCCGTCTTGGCGTTTGTAGCTTCGACGGTGGCACTGACAAACTGTGCCGCTTTGGACGTAGGTTTGGGGGTGCTTTGGGGGATTGCGTCTATGGTAAACACTTCCGCTTGTTTCCAGTCGGACAGAATTTTGTTCATATAGGGAATAGGGGACGAGCTTGACGCACTGCGCCTTCCCGCTTCTAAAATCATATCGTCGCTAAATTTCCAGCTCCGCCACGTGCCGATAAGCGAGAGGGTGGTGGCGTTTTTACGGACGCTACCGCAAATTTCGCGTAATTTTTCAAACAGTTTGAGTTCGTCGTTTTTGCCCTTCAAGTAGGCTTTTACTTGTTCTTTGGAAATAATCCCTTCGCTTAACAGTTTTTCCACGATGGCGTGCATACTGTCGAAATCGCCCCTGTCCGTCTTTAAGCAAAACAGTGCGATATCGAGAAGGGAGCTGTCTTCAAAACCATACGTAATCCATTTTTCCACGTATTCATCGACGTAAGGAGCAGGATTGCTGATTTTTACGCCCAGTTTTCTTGCGATACGGAAGGCAAGTCCCGTTGCCGTTTCTCTTTCGCTAAGGTAACGTTCTAATTCTTTGGCGTCCGTTTTTCCCTTTTCGCGTAAATCTTCCAAAGTCAGTTGCAAAGCAGGCAAACTACCGCGTTTAGTCTTTTTAGCAACGACAAGTAAGCTTTCTTTGGGAAAGCCGTACGATTCCGTCCATTTTTTATACAGGGCGTAATCGTCTTCTTCGGGGGAGCGTCCCGTAATCCCGAGTGCGGTGAACAAGGCAAGGACGTTGTCCTTGTTCGCGTTGATTTTGGACAATTCCTTTTCCACTTGTTCGTAGGTGTAAAGCCCGTTTTTCAGCATTACTTTCGCCTTGTTGAAAACGTAAGACGGGGATACCGATTCGCCCTGTTTGGAAATGCAGTATTCCGCAATCAGCAAAAGGGCTTGGGGTTGCATGGACGTTTCTTCCAAAAATTGCATATATTTACGGTAATCGCCAGCGGAAACGAATTTGCCCACTCGTTGCATTTTGCGTTGCAATTCCGCATTGAAATCGGCGTACTGTTCGTAGTGGATGCGCTTGGGTTTGCCCACGGCGTTGCGTACGGGCAGGTATTGCACCATAAAGGGGGATTTGGATACGATTTGTACTAAGTCGTAATCCGCCCAAACGGTAAATGCGGAAACGATATCTTCTACGGATACGCGCAAAACTTCCGCCATCGATTGTATGGAAAAATCCCCGTCGGCGTTTTTGCAAAGGTAAAGCCCGTAAAGGTAAACCTTTACGGCAAGCCCGTCCGCTTCGGGGAGATATTTGGTTATAAATTTGTTCTCAACCGTCACGAACGAATTGCCGTCGCAATCCTTGGAAAAAGAGCAAAACGCCATAGTGGTTCTCCTTGCTGTGAAAAAATATACTGCCGTATGTGGGAAAGAAATGTGAAAGATAGAAAAAAATTTCTGCCTTTTCCCGTTCTTCTCTTGCTTTTTGGCTTGGAATAGTGTATAATACAAGAGATTTATTATAATATTATAGCGCTCACGAAAAGCGAGTACACACATTATACCCGTTTTACAGCGGAATTGCAAGCCCTTTTTCGTGACTTTTTTCAAAAAATATTCGTTCGACTAAAAAAAGAAAAGGAGAAACGCCGTGAAAATTTTACATACGTCCGACTGGCATATCGGTAAACGTCTCGGCGTTTTGCCAAACCGTTTAGACGAACAAGCGCAGGTTTTAGACGAAATCACACAAATTTGCGACAGCGAAAACGTAGAACTCGTTATCGTGGCAGGGGACGTCTTCGATACCTATACGCCGTCTGCGGAAGCGGAAGAGCTGTTTTATCACAAAATAAAACAAATCGCAGGGGATAACCGAGCCGTACTCATTATCAGTGGAAACCACGACGACGGTGTGCGACTTACGGCAACGGCTCCGCTTGCGGAAGAACAAGGGGTGTATATTGTTGGTAATTCCCGAAGGGCGGTGTCCTTAAAACAGACGGGGAGAAAAGTTTGTCCTACGCGTTCGGGGAAAGGGTACGTCGTATTTGAAAACGAACGTGGAGAAAGAGCGTTTATCGGTACGCTCCCCTATCCCAACGAAGCGCGGTTTAAGGAAACGAAATCCAGCCTTTCCTACGTTGAACAAATGCGGTTTTGGATGGACGAGGGGATGAACGAAAATACGGACGGACTACCTTCCGTTTTGGTGGCGCATATTTTCGTCGCTGGCGGGAAAGTGAGCGAAGGGGAACGCGAAATCGACTTGGGCGGTGCGCGTGCCGTACCCGTAGAATCGCTCCCTACGGCGTCGTACGTAGCGCTGGGACATTTGCATAAGAAACAGCATATGGGCAAAGGACATTGTTATTATAGTGGCTCGCCCTTACAGTATTCGTTTGACGAAGCCCCCGACAAGGCGGTAAAAGTGTTCGATTTAACGGCAAACGGCGTAGAGAATTTGAAGGACGTACCGCTGACGGCAGGAAAAAAACTTGTCCATATCGAAACGGTGGGTGTGGAAAATGCAATGGAGCTTATTGAAAAATACGCCGATTGTTGGGTGGATTTGCTCATTCATTTGGACGCACCGCTGATTACCGAAGATAACGAACGGTTGCACGCACTGGGAAACTTGTTATCCGTCAATCCTGATATTAAGGCGGAAGGCGAGGAGTGGGAAGTGCAATCGAGAAAGAGTATGACAAGCGAACAGCTGTTCGACGCGTTTTACGAGACGCAGTACGGTTCTGCTCCCAAAGCCGAACTTAAAGAATTGTTTTTAAGCATTATGCAAGAGATAGAAGAAAGATAGGAGTACCCCTGTACCGTTATGAAACCCGTGTATTTAGAATTTTGCGGATTGAATAGCTTTTCAAGCAAAGCGGAGATTGATTTTTCCGCGTTGCTTTCGGGCGGTATTTTCGGGATATTCGGGGCGACGGGTAGCGGTAAAAGTAGTATTTTAGACGCGATTCATTTGGCTTTGTACGGCAAGGTTGACCGCGTGGCGACGTTTAACGACTGTATCAATCAAAACAGCGACGGGGTGTCCGTATCGTTTGATTTTGAAGTGGTGGTGTTGGGCAAACGCGGAGTTTTCCGTGTAAGACGGGAAACCAAACGCAAAAGCGGTTCGGCAAAGGCGTATTTGTATGAAAAGCGCGACGGCGAGTGGTTTGCACTTGCCGAAGGGGTAAACGACGTCAATAAAAAGGTGGAAGAAATCGTAGGCTTGTCCTTTGAAGATTTCAAGACGTGTATCGCGCTCCCCCAAGGGGATTTTGCCGCGCTCGTCAAATCCAAGCTCTCCGAACGCGTAAAATTGATGGCACGCCTGTTCAATTTGGAAAAGTACGGCGAGAAAATGTATAAGGCGGTCAACGCAAAATACGCGGAGGCGGAAACGGACGTGAAGACGTTGTGCGCGCAAATGGGAGAAAACGAAGGCGCGGACGAAGAGAAGATTGCCCTTGCCAAAGCCTGCGTAGCGAAGGACGAAGAAGAAACCGCCAAGGCGCAGGAAAAGGTGAAACTTGCCACAGAACGTTATCAGGTATTGCAAAATTTGCAAAAGGAAAAACGCGCTTACGAACAGGCGACGGCGCAATTTTTAACCTTGCAAAGCCGTTACGACGAAATGCAAGAAATGCAGAATTTGCTTGTCAAATATTCGTCTGCTCGTGCGGTGGCGGACGCCCATACGGCGCTGTTGCGTGCCAAGCAAACGACGGGGACGGCGAAACAAAATCTCACGCGCGCGAGTGCGGAGTGTGCTCGCATAAGCGCGGAAAAGCAAACGGCTAAGCAACGCGTGCAAGAGAGCGACGTAGAAGAACGGTTATTGCAGGCGAAGATGGACTTGCAAACGGTACGGGCAAGCGTGGAAGATATCCAAAACGAACGCACGTGCTTGCAAAAGTTGGAAGATTGCAAGAAGGAATATAGAGAGTGTCGTTTTGAAGGCTTGGAAGAAGACTACGACGCCGTTCGAACAACGTTGGAACAGCAATACGAAGCGCTTGGGGAAGACGAAGATTTAATTGCCTTTTTGAAGAAGAATTTGAAAGGGGTAATGTTGTCGGAAACGTACGGCGAAGTACGTGCGGACCTTCGTGCTATCGCGGAAAAACACCCCCAAACGCAATCGGATATCGAGGTGCTTATCCAAAAATACCGTTTACAAAACCAAACGGAGTTAAACGTGGACGAGATTGCGTCGGCGCAACTGCGTTTTAAGCAGGCGGAACAAAAGAGAAAGCAAATTAGGGCGCAACTGGACGCTTTGGAAAAACGGCAACAGGCGTTTAAGTCGTGGCAAGATACGCGCAAGGAAATACAAGAACGCGGTAAGCTGTTGCAAGAAGCGCATAAAATGGCGTTGGAAAAAATTACGGCGGTACGCGCTTTGGGCGACGAGAATAGTATCGTCAAAAAAATAGCCGTTTTGCAGGCGGAAAAGGACGGATTGCAAAAGACGTTAGAACGCGCGCAAGCGTTGGAAAACGATTGCGTAGCAAAATGCAAGCAGTGGGAAGGCGCGGTGCAAGAATACGGCGAGCGCGAAAAGGAATATGAGACGGCGTTTTCGGTGGCGATTAAAGAAAGCGGACTTGCGTCGGTGGACGAAGCGCAAACGCTACTTGCCCGTATCGGGGACGAGCGTACGGCAAGAGAACGCACCAACGCGTTTTTCGAGCGGTATGCCATTTGCAAGGCGCAGGTAGAAAGCGTAGATGCCCAAAAATTTATAACGTTTGACGAACGCGAAGTGGAAAACGCTTTGCTTATCAAAGACGAAACGGAGCGCGAAGCGCATACGTGCGCGGTGCGCTTAGGAACAAGTAGAGGAACGCTTGCACGATTGCTTATCGCACAGGAAAAATATGCGAAACAACAAAAAGAACTGGAAGAAAAACAAAAGAGATTAAACGTCTGTGAAGAGTTGCGTTCGCTTGTGCACGGCAATAAGTTTTTGGAATTTGTCGCCAGCGAATATTTGCAAGAAATTTGCCTCTCGGCAAGCAAAACGTTGCTCTCTTTGACGAATAGAAAATATTTCTTAAAATACGTCGATAAAGAATTCAAAGTAGGGGATAATTAACACGGGGGAGTATTGCGTACGGCACGAACGCTGTCGGGTGGCGAAACGTTTTTGGTATCGTTATCGCTTGCGCTTGCGCTCAGCGGTGCGATTTGCGAACAGTCGGCACGCCCCAGCGAATTCTTCTTCTTGGACGAAGGTTTTGGGACGTTGGACGAAAATTTGGTAGAAACGGTTATGGACGTTTTAGGTAAGCTCAGTCAGTCGTTTGCGGTAGGTTTGATTTCGCACGTGGAAGAATTGAAACGTCGAATTGAACGCAAGGCCATAGTGACGGGGGCAACCGAAACGAGCGGGTCAAGCGTAAAGGTAGAATGTTTTTGAGAAAACGGGGAAAAGATAAAGGGAAAAGTTTATGATAGTAAGCGCCGTATCCTTATGGAAACAATTTAACGTAGATGAACCACTGGATATTCGGGAGTGGGGCGTTACGGAAACGGACGGAATGCGTTTTTCGCACGTACGTTTTTGCGGTCACCGCGTCGAAGACGGGGCGGTGCGTATTTACGCGCGTTGGATTAAGCCTACGACCAAAGGCAAAACGCCTGCCATCGTGTTGCTTGGCGACGCGGGAAAACCCGTAGATGAGAAACTGGCTCGTTTTTTTGCCGATAAGGGTTACGCCGTGCTTATGCCCGATTATTCGGGAAAAATGCAAACGGACGAAGAGGGTACTCCTCGCACGGAATACCCCGAATCGCTTACGTATGCCAACTTGGAACAAGCGAAGGGATTTTTGAACATGGTGGACATCTCCGCTGAAAAGTCCTGCTGGTTCGAGTGGACGTACGTTGCGCTGTACGCGGTAGAATTCTTGAAACGTATGGACGCTATCGGTAACGTCGGCGTGGTAGGTATCCGCGTCGGTGGCGATATCGCTTGGCATACGTTGCTTTCTCCTAAAATCAAATGTGGTGTACCCATCAATTCGGTGGGCTGGAAATCGTTTGCAAGTTCTCCCAAGTTTGGGGAAAATACGGCAAGAAATTTAAGCGACGAAACGCATAGATATATCGCGGCGGTAGAGGCGCAATCGTATGCGCCGTACGTGAAGTGCCCCGTGCTTATGTTGTGTGCGCTCCGTGACGACGCGTTTGACTGCGACAGGGCGTACGATACCTTTTCCCGTTTGGGCGGAGAAGGAGATAGCGCGCTGTACTATGCACCCGAAAGCGGTTCGTGTTTAGGTCCAAACGCCATTATCGATATGGAACTGTTTTTGGAAAAGACGTTGAAAGGCAGGGAAATTTATATCCCCGAAACGCCCAACGTTACCATCAATGAAGTGGAAGACGGTATCGACATTACGTTTGAAGGGGATAGCGAAGGGATTTTGGAAGAAGCAGGGCTGTATTACGCGGAAGCGGATTTCCGTACCAAGTGCGCGTATAGAGACTGGCATAAAATTTATAGCACGGACGGCAAGTCGGTAAAAAATAATAAATTTACCTATCACAGACACGCGTTTGGCGGTGCCCAAGCGGTGTACGTATTTGCATACGCGAAATATATCAACGGTTTTAGGGTAATGTCCAAAATCGCGTCAAGACGCATTTCCAAGCCCAACCCGTCGGCGGTAAAGAGCCGAATGTTATTTTCGGGCGAAGGGGTAGAAACGTTTTCCGTTGCGGAATATAAGGGATATTCCTTAGGGGATATTTTCTTGGAACGCACGGCAGTTCCGTCCCTCGTTACGGGTTACGGGAACGTGCAAGGCGTATTTTCTATCGGTGGGGTAAAGACGTATAAAATCAGTTCGCCGAGATACGAACCGGAAGAAAATGCCGAACTGGAATTCGACGCGTATTTCCAAACGGACGATTCGGTAATCGTGCGAGTAGAAGTGGGGGATATGCAGGCGGAATTTGAAAGTTACGTATATGAAACGCCGATTAAGTGCGGTGGTAAATGGAAACGTGTGATTGTAAAAGCGGGCGATTTTAAAAGCGAAACGACGGGTATGCCCTTGAAGAGCTTTACGGCAGGCAGAGCCATCACGTTCGATTGCTTAAACGACGATACGAAGTTTGCCATTACGAATATACTTTGGTTGTAAGGAGCGCACTATGTACGAAGTGGGCGACGTACTCGTAATGAAAAAAGTACATCCTTGCGGTGGAAACGCTTGGACGGTGGCGCGCGTGGGCGCGGATATTAAATTGTGCTGTCAAACGTGTGGGAAGTACCAAAATTTGACGAGAGACGAAATTAAGAAACGGCAAAAGAGCATAATCAAAAAGGAAGACGGGCAAGATGAAAAATAGTTTGGACACGCAGTTATACGAAGAGCGGTTTGGGTTTAAGGAACGCAACTCGTCCTTTTGGTTTTACGTCGTGTTGCTTGCCGTGCTTGTTTTGTTTACGACAATCGTGGGATATTTTTCCTTTTGCTTTTACGGGGTAACGGTTTCGGGGGATTCGATGAAACAAACCCTGTTTTCGGGAGAGAATTTGCTGATGCGTTACACGGACGATTTGTATAAAGCCGACTACGGTGACATTATTATCGTCAGCGTAGAAGGCTACGACGAGTTCGTCGGTACGGACACAAAATTCTTAATTAAACGGTTAATTGCAAAAGAAGGGGATAAGGTGCGTTGCTCCTACGGACAGGTAGAAGTATGGTACGCAGGGGACGATAAATGGACGAGCTTGGACGAGCCATACGCATACTATCCTAACGAATTAGCAAAATACGGGTATTCGTTTAGCGAATATACGGTAGGCGAAGGGGAAATATTCTTTCTTGGCGACAACCGCACGAACAGCTTGGACAGTCGATATAAAGAACCGTACGGTTCGCGGTTGGATTGCCTGTATAAGGAAGAAGATATATACGGCGTTGTACCGCAATGGGCGGTGGACCATCAAAAGATATTAAACGTACTCTTTTTCCGTGGCAGTATGGAAACGGGGAACGAATAAAAAATCACGATAGAAACATTAGTAGGAGAATGGATTATGAATATTAAAATTACATCGGACAGTACTTGTGACTTGGGACATTTGGCGCAAGAACGCAATATCCACATTTTGCCTTTGCAAGTGAATTTGGATTCGGAAGTGTATCATGATGGCGTAGATATCACGCCCGAAGATATTTTTGCGTTTGTGGCAAAGACGAAAATTTTGCCCAAGACCAGCGCGCCCAGTATCGGGGAATACGAAGACTTTTTCCGTGAACAGCTTAAAACGGCGGACGAGCTTATTCACTTTAACATTTCGTCGAAAAGCTCTGGTTCGTACTCGTTTGCTAAACAAGCGTCGGAAAGCTTTGGGGGGAAAGTGCGTGTAATCGACAGCAAAGCTCTTTCTTCGGGACAAGGTTTACTGGTGTTAAAGGCGGCGGATTTGCGCGACGCGGGTAAAACTTCTCAGGAAATCGAAGAAGAAATTTTGAAACTCAGAGATAGAGTAAACACGTCGTTCGTGCCCGACCAACTCGACTATTTACATAAGGGTGGACGCTGTTCGGGGATGACGATGTTCGTGGCAAACGCGCTCAAAATCCACCCCAAAATCGTGATGAACGACGGTCAGCTTACGCAAGGCGGTAAATACCGTGGACATATGGTGCGTTGCATTTCGCAATACATCGACGATTTGAAAGAACAGTACCCTAATTACGATAAGACGCGTTGTTTTATTACGCACTCCACGGCGGAAAGAGAGCTTGTCGAATTTGCTATTGCAAAGGTTAAGGAAACGTTTGCGTTTGACGAAGTGATTGAAACGGTGGCAGGCTCTATTATTACCAGCCACTGCGGTAAAGGCACGCTTGGCGTACTGTTTATCTACGAATAAAAGGATTGCTATTTTATGACGGTTACCATTTATAACGACGCGGACTTTCTTGCCGCGTATAAGCAAAAGAATAAAGTGCTTGGCGTGTTTTGGGGCGTGACGCTTGCGTACTTGGCGGTGTGTATCGCTATGGTTATCTTTCACGTATCCTTGCCGTACGCCAGCAAGCTGGATACGATTCCCCAAGCGATAACGTACGTTTGTTCGGCGTTGTACGTGATATTCGTATTTCCGTTTATGGGAATTAAGTACAGCCGAGTAAGAAAGTATTTGACAATGCTGTCCTTTTTATCGACGGGTTTGAAAATGACGGAAACCAACTATTTTTATACGTTTCGCAGTCAAACGTTGCAAAAGGATAATATCGACGTACTCAGTTGTATTTTTGCTACTTGGAGCAAGAAACGCGAAGAGTGGTTGGAAAGAGAAGTGTATGCGGACGTGGAAAAATCCAAACCCGAAATCGGAGAAGGTGACCTTGTGCGATACGTTACACAAAGCAATATTCTCGTGCAGTACGAAGTATTAGAAAAGCACGCGTACGAATTTTATGAAGAAGACGACGAAGAAGAATATGAAGACGGTGAAGAACCGCAAGACGAAGTAAAAAATAAACAAAACGAAGGAGAAGAGATATGAGAACGGTTGTAACGGTTACAGGTAAGGATAAGAAGGGCATTATTGCAAAAGTATGCTCGTTTTTGGCGGAAAGAGGTGCGAATATTGAGGATATTTCGCAAACGATTATGGGCGAATATTTCGCCATGATTATGATTGCTGACGTTTCCGAATCAAAAAAACCGCTTGCGGAACTGGCAAAAGAATGCCACGAAATGGGCAAAGAAATCGGTATGGCAATCTATATGCAACATGAAGATATTTTCAATGCAATGCATAACATCTAAGGCGTCCAAAGGAGAAGAATTATGTTTAGTAATAACGACGTATTAGAAACGATTGCAATGGTCGAAAAGGAGCACTTGGATATCCGAACGATAACGATGGGCTTATCCCTGCTTCCTTGTATCCGCGACACGGCGGAAGAAACGGCGCAAAAGGTATATGATTTGGTATGTAAGAAAGCGGAAAACATCGTTAAGACGGCGAGCGATTTGTCGGCGGAATACGGTGTGCCTATCGTCAATAAACGCGTATCGGTAACCCCCGTCAGCTTGCTTTGCGCGGGATTCCCGTCCAAAGCTCCCTTAATCGGTAAAGCGCTGGACAACGCGGCAAAAACGTTGGGGATTGACTTTTTAGGCGGTTATTCCGCACTCGTACAAAAATCGACGGCGGACTATGAAAAAATCTTTATCCGCACCATTCCCGAAGTGCTTGCTTCTACCGAACGTCTTTGTTCGTCCGTCAACGTTGGCTCGTCTAAGACGGGGATTAATATTGAAGCGGTAAAGATGATGGGCGAAGTGTTTAAGGAATGCGCCTATTTGACGAAAGATAAAGACGGTATCGGTGCGGCGAAACTCGTCGTATTCTGTAACGCAGTAGAGGATAACCCGTTTATGGCGGGTGCGTTCCACGGCGTAGGCGAAGCGGATACGGTAGTCAACGTAGGGGTTTCGGGTCCTGGCGTAGTAAAGCGTGCTTTGGAAAAAATTCCCGACGCCAACTTGACGGAAGTGGCGGAAATGATTAAACGCACGGCGTTTAAGATTACGCGTGCAGGACAATTGATTGCCCAAGAAGCGTCCAAGCGTTTGAACGCACAATTCGGCATCGTCGATTTGTCGCTTGCGCCCACGCCCGCTATGGGGGATTCGGTTGCGCACATTTTGGAAGAAATGGGTATTCAAACGGTAGGCGGTCACGGTACGACGTGCGCGCTTGCGCTTTTGAACGACGCGGTGAAAAAGGGCGGTGTTATGGCGTCGTCGCGCGTAGGCGGACTTTCGGGTGCGTTTATCCCCGTTTCGGAAGATATCGGTATGATTACGGCGGCGGAAAAGGGCGCGATTACGCTGGATAAGTTGGAAGCGATGACCTGCGTATGTAGCGTAGGCTTAGATATGATTGCTATCCCCGGCGATACCCCTGCTACGACGATTTCCGCAATGATTGCAGACGAAGCGGCTATCGGTATGATTAACAATAAAACGACGGCTGTTCGTATTATCCCTGCTATCGGGAAAGGGGTTGGCGACCAAGTTAGCTTTGGCGGTTTGTTGGGACGTGCGCCCATTATGCCCGTGCACGCGTGCGATTCGTCTAAACTCATCAATAGGGGCGGAAACGTACCTGCGCCCATCCACAGCTTTAAGAACTAAAAACGGTACGGTAAAAGTAGGACGATTACAATATGGATAGAGAAAGTATAGAACAAAAATACACTTGGCAAACGGAAGTGATTTTTCCCGATATGCAAGCGTGGGAAAGCGCATTTGCGGAAGTGGAAAAAACGTATAGCGAATACGATTATTCCCGTTTTATAGGACAACTTGCGGATAAGCAAACGTTGTTGGAGTGCTTGCGTTTGAACGACGAAGTGGCAAGAAAGGTGGAAAAGTTGTATATTTACGCGCACCTGCGCCACGACGAAGACGTGCGCGCGTCGCAAACGACCAGCGCTGTGGCAAGGGCGAAAATGACACCTATTCCAATAATTGGATCGGTAT
>JAFVOG010000038.1 GCA_017505945.1 Clostridia bacterium | reverse complement strand
CCCGATATCAAATTCAATTCCCCCACCCTTTCCAAGCGGTATTTAGGGAAAGAAGATTACTTCGACGTGGCGGAAAAAGCCATCGAGTTTATGTGCCGAAAACCGCTTGTTATGACGGAAAACGGCAAAATGCTGTCGGGGACAATCGTACGACATCTCGTAATGCCCCTTTGCGTATCGGACAGCAAAGCCGTCCTGCGGTGGTTTACTACCCTTCCTAACACGGCGTATTTGAGTTTGATGAGTCAATACACTCCGTTTGGAAATATTGAAAAATTCCCCGAACTCAACCGCCCGATTACCGCAAGGGAATATAACGCCGTCACCGATTACGCGTTGGATTTGGGCATTTCACGCCTGTTTTTACAAGAGCGCGATTCTTCCAATCAAAAATATATCCCCACGTGGGATTTTTAAGAAAATAACTGCGCTTTCCACTTGGCAATTTTTTCGGTAAGCTTTGCGCATTCGCTGGGGCTGGCAAACGCAAGTTTTTCTTCTGCAAGGCGTATTTTTTCAAAACGTTTTTGGGTTTTTCTATCCATTGTATTCATACCCGTACTTTGCGTAATTTTTACCAAAACGATACGCAAAAAAGGACTGTACTTATGCTGATTTCCGCTGACAATATTACCTTCGGCTTTAACGGAGAAATTTTGTTTGAAAAGGTAACCTTTTCCCTAAACGAAGGGGACAGGGTAGGGTTAATCGGCCCTAACGGCGAAGGTAAAACGACGCTTATCCGCCTGCTTCTTGGAGAGCTTGAACCCGAAAGCGGAAAACTGTTTATCAAAAACGGGATACGTATGGGCTACCTTGCGCAAAACGGCGGATACGATTCGAATCACACCGTTTGGGAAGAAATGTGCGAAATTTTTGCCGAAGACACGCAGACGATACAAGCCCTGCGCGACGTGGAAAAACGCATTGCGCAAACGGACGAATCCGACCCTTTATTTACCACGCTTTCCGCTAAATACGAAAGCTTGAATAAAAAAATCGCTTCGCGCGATAGTTATAATTTTGAAGTAAAAATCCGTACAATTTTAGGCGGTATGGGCTTTGAAAACGCCTACGAGCAACGTATATCCACTATGTCGGGCGGTGAAAAAACTCGGTTAAAACTTTGCCGTTTGCTTTTGGAACAACCCGAACTTTTGATTTTGGACGAACCTACCAACCACTTAGACGTCAAAACGCTGTTTTGGTTGGAAGAATATTTATCGACGTTTAAGGGCGCTATTTTAACCGTTTCGCACGATAGATATTTCTTAGATAAACTCGTCACGCAAATTTACGAACTTGAAAATAAATCCCTTTGTACGTTTAAGGGGAACTATTCCAAATATAAAATTCTCAAAGCGGAAAAGACCGCGCATCTTCTCAAAGAATACGAAAAGCAACAGGAAGAACGCGCGCATATGCAGGAGTACGTGGATAGAAATCTCGTCCGCGCTTCCACCACGAAAATGGCGCAATCGCGTCGAAAGGCTTTGGAAAAAATGGAGCTTATCGAAAAACCCAAACTCCCTGCACCGCCACCTCGTTTTGTATTCTCGTACGCTGAAAAGCCGTATGAAAACGTGTTAACCGTCCAAAATTTAACGCTGACGGCAGGCGACAAAGTATTGCTGAAAAACGCCGATTTTAGCGTTACACGCGGTGAAAAATGCGCCGTAATCGGAGAAAACGGCACGGGAAAATCGACGCTTGTCAAACGCATTATGCAAAATAAGGATAAAGCCATTGCACTGGGACGGTTTGTAAAGCTCGCGTGTTACGACCAAGAAAACGCCAACTTAAACCCCGAAAACACCGTCCTTTCCGAGCTTTGGGAACGACACGTTTCGTGGGAGCAAACTAAGGTGCGTTCCGTTTTGGCACAAGCGGGACTTCCCGCCGAAGATATGGATAAAAAAGTACGTATGCTTTCGGGTGGGGAACGCGCCAAGCTTGCACTTGCCGTATTTTCCACTGAAAACGGCAACGTACTCATTTTAGACGAACCCACCAACCATCTCGATTTACCTGCAAGGGAAAGCTTAGAACAGGCGTTGCAAGCGTTTGACGGCACACTGATTTTCGTTTCTCACGACAGATACTTTATCCGCGCGCTTGCCGATAAAATGTTAGAGCTGGATAACGGCACGGTGACTTG
>JAFVOG010000037.1 GCA_017505945.1 Clostridia bacterium | reverse complement strand
TTGGTGTTACCGAATATACGTTAAACAGTTATGGTGCGGTGTCCGACCAAACGGCGTATGAAATGGCGGCAGGGCTTATTGCCACAGGGAATTGCGACGTATGTATTGCAACGACGGGTTTGGCAGGGCCAAAAACGGATAGAAGTATGTTGCCCGTAGGTGTGTGTTTTATCGCTATCGGAACGAAAGAACGCGTTTTTGTCTATCGTTATAAATTTGACGGCAGTCGGGAAGAAATCACCGAAACGGCAATTAGACACGCTTTATTTTTGGCTTATAAACAGCTAAAAGAAATGTAATAAAGAGAAAATAAAATTAGGAGTTATATATAAAATGGCAAACGAAAAGAACACGGAAAAATTAAAAGCGTTAGACGCGGTGCTTTTACAAATTGAAAAGCAATACGGCAAAGGTTCGATTATGCGTCTTGGCGACGAAGCAGGGCATACGGAAATCGAAGTAATTTCTTCGGGTTGCTTAACGCTGGACTTGGCGTTGGGTATCGGCGGTTTCCCTCGCGGTAGAATTATTGAAATTTACGGGCCTGAATCTTCGGGTAAAACGACGGTTGCATTGCACGCTGTGGCGGAAGCGCAAAAGATGGGTGGCGTTGCCGCGTTTATCGACGCAGAGCACGCGTTAGACCCCGTTTATGCGAAAAAACTCGGAGTAAACTTGGATGACTTGTACGTTTCGCAACCCGACACGGGCGAACAAGCGCTCGATATTACCGACGCGCTCGTTAGAAGCTCGGCTGTGGATATTATCGTCGTGGACTCGGTTGCGGCGCTTACCCCCAAGGCGGAAATCGAAGGGGATATGGGCGATACGCACGTGGGTTTACAAGCACGCTTGATGTCGCAAGCACTCCGTAAATTGACGGCTATCGTCAACAAGTCTAAAACGTGCGTTATCTTTATCAACCAGCTCCGTGAAAAGGTGGGCGTAATGTTCGGTAACCCCGAAACCACGCCTGGCGGTAAAGCCCTTAAATTCTATGCAAGTATGCGTTTGGACGTGCGTAAAACGGACGTGTTAAAGGATGCGGACGGCGCTATGGGTAACCGCGCGAAAGTTAAGGTTGTGAAGAACAAACTTGCGCCCCCGTTCCGTCAAGCGGAATTTGATATCGTATTCGGCGAAGGGATTTCGCAAGAAGGCTGTATTATCGATATGGGCGTAGAGTACGATATTATCGCAAAGAGCGGTTCGTTTTTTAGCTACAACGGCAATAAGCTTGCGCAAGGCAAGGAAAAACTTCGTATGTTCTTGAAAGATAATCCCGAACTTCGCGACGAAATCGCGCAAAAAATCCGCAACGCGGCAAAGGGCATTGTGGAAGAAAGTGCGGAAAGTGAAGAATAATATCGAAATTTTATAAAAAGGTTACCCCCACGCGTTTCTTTGGTATACGCGTGGGGGTTTTTAATAAAATTGTTGTGTGTCGGGCTAAGTATTTTTTCTCAAACGATTGACTTTTACTAAATAATATTGTAAAATAGTATATGATAGAAGAAATTATAATACGAATAGCAAACGTTCGTTGAAATAAACGGTTTTATCAAATAAATTTTATACAGGAGGCACAAAAATGCACAACGTTAATTTGAGCGTCCTGTTTCTCTCTACAATGCCTTTGTGGCTGGGGATAGTACTTCCCATAGTCGCGCTTGTTATCGGCGTACTCGTCGCCATGTTTTTCTATAACGCAACGACGGTTAAAAAAGTTGGTTCTGCAAGAGAACAAGAACGTAAAATACTCGATGGCGCGCGCGAAGAAGCGGAGCGTATTAAGGCGCAAGGCAAAGAAGAAAGCAAAAGAGCTTTGAAAGAAGCTTTGCTGGAAGCTAAGGAACAGGATTTAAAATTAAGAAACGAATTCGAAAGAGATACCAAGGAAAAGAAAGCGGAAATCCAACGTATGGAACAACGTCTTACCCAAAAGGAAGACGCGCTGGACAAGAAAACGGAAGCTCTTGAACAACAAAAGGAACATCTCCTTAAAAAGGAAGAAGCGGTTGACGCTATGCAAGTCAAGCTCAATTCCCAACACGAATTGATGCTCCAAGAATTGGAAAAGGTAGCGCAACTGACGAGAGAAGAAGCAAAACGCTTACTTACGGAAGAAATTTTAGACAGCACCCGTCACGAAGTGGCTGTGCAAGTCCGCAATATGGAACAACAAGCCAAGGACGAGGCGGATATGAACGCCAAGAAAATCGTGGCTTTGGCTATCCAAAAATGCGCAGCGGACCAAGCGTCGGAAATTACCGTTTCCGTAGTACCGCTCCCCAGTGACGATATGAAGGCGCGTATTATCGGTAGAGAAGGTAGAAACATTCGTGCGCTTGAAAATGCAACGGGTATCGAACTGATTATCGACGATACACCCGAAGTGGTTATTTTATCGGGTTTTGACCCTGTCCGCCGTGAAATTGCTCGGCTTTCCTTGGAACGCTTAATCAACGACGGAAGAATCCACCCTGCACGTATCGAAGAAACGGTGGACAAAGTAACCCGTGAAATGGACCAACAAATCAAAGAAGCTGGCGAAGCCGCGGTATTTGAAGCAGGTATTTTCGGTTTACATCCCGAACTCATCAAGCTTATTGGTCGTTTGAAATTTAGAACGAGCTATGGTCAAAACGTATATAAACACTCGATAGAAGTGGCAACGCTTGCAGGGCAAATGGCGGCTGAACTCGGTTTGGACGTAAGCTTTGCAAAACGCGCAGGTTTGCTCCACGATATCGGTAAAGCGGTGGACCAAGAACAAGAAGGTACGCATATCCAAATCGGCGCAGACCTTGCAAAGAAATACAAGGAAATAATAATATCGTCAATGCGATTATGGCGCACCACGGCGACGTAGAGCCTAAGACGATTGAAGCGGTGCTTATCCAAGCTGCCGACGCTATTTCGGGGGCACGCCCCGGTGCAAGACGTGAAACGGGTACGAATTACGTGAAGCGTTTGGAACGTTTGGAAGCCATTGCCTCTGGTTTCAACGGCGTTGAAAAGAGCTTTGCTATCCAAGCGGGTAGAGAAGTGCGCGTAATTGTGAAACCTGAACAGGTAGATGACGAACAAGCATTGTTCCTTGCGAAAGATATTGCGAAGAAGATTGAAACAGAACTTGAATATCCTGGTCAAATCAAAGTCAACGTCATTAGAGAATATCGCGCAAGCGAGTATGCAAAATAAAAATCAACCCCGTTCCCAAAAGGAACGGGGCGTTTTTATTCTTCCCACCAGTTTTTCTTTAATATTTTCTTTTCTTCTTTTTGTGTGAAAGGCACGTTAGGCGTATTTACTTTGGGTAGCGCGATTTCTTTGCCAACGTTCTTTCCGAAGTAAGGCACTACGCCATAGGTGTACGTCGTATTTTCTTTTGCGGTTGAATCGATAAATTCGGGAATATACTCACCGTCGTAAACGACGGTTTTTTCTTTACCGCAATATCGGACAATTCTATATCGGTATAGCGTTTGTGGGGAAAACTGGATAACGATACCATCGTCTGTAACTTTTGTTGTGGGCGTTTCAATAGACGGGCTTGAAAATAATGCACTTGTTTTCGTTGGCGTATTCGTACGCTTAAAAAGCTCGCAAAAACGGTATTTGGCAGGGGAAATTGGGTCGGCAAGTATCAATTCGTGGCTCGCGTTATAAGAAAGCGCGTCTAATTGCAACGACGTAACGCTTTCGGGTTGTCGTATCGCTTGTAGGGGTGTACCGCTATTTTCGTATATTTCCCCTAATCGTTGCTGTACGTTGTATAATACGTTACAAGGCTCGCCACCGCCCGTATAGGGTACGGGAGAACGGTCGGCATTTCCAAGCCATACCCCCACGACGTCTTTTTGCGTAAAGGCCACCACGTAGGCGTCCACGCATTTTCCGTTTGCGCCTGCCGTGCCCGTTTTTGCATAGACGGGATAGGGCAAATTGCGCAGTTTTTTGGCTGTGCCTGTTTGTACGGCGGTGCGTAGCATATCCGTCGTAAGATACGCCGTATCAGGGGAAAATACCCGTTTTTTGGTCGTTTTTCGCTCATATACCGTCTTTCCGTTTATTTGTATACTACGGATAAACGCACTCGGTTGGTATTCACCTCCGTTTGGGAACACGGTGTATGCGGAAAACAGTTGTTTGGCGCAAAATCCGTCTTTCATACCGCCAAGAGCCAAAGCAAGCGAATAATCGCTTTCGTCCACGGGTAAATCCAAGGCGTGTAAATAGGTTGTCGCTTTTTTAATTCCTAAGGCGTTTAACGTTTTTACGGCAGGCACGTTATAGCTGTTTGCCAAGCTTTCTCTCGCGCTAACGTAACCGTGAAACGTCCCGTCGTAATTTTGCGGACTATATCCCGAAAAATCCACTTTTTCGTCCAAAATAGGGGTGGCTGGGGAAAGCAGGTTTTCTTCCAAAGCAGGAGCGAATACGCCAAGCGGTTTCAATAGGGATGCAGGCGAACGTTTCAAATCTCCAACGCTGGATACGAACGCCTTAAATCCGCACGTGTGATTGTCGATAACGGCAATCGTTTTATCTGTACCCGTTTGTGTAGAAAATACTTCATCAGTGATGGCTTGCGCTGTGGAATCACAATACGTTTTTACGGACACCGAGCCAAGCAAAGGGATGCTATATTGTTCCGAAAGCTCGCTTAGTTCGTCGAAAACGTGGTGTGCGTATCCGTAACTATGCGTATGCTTGTTTGGGGTGGTAGGCAGTGGTTCGGCTATTGCTTTTTCTTTGTCTTGTTCGTTGATATGTCCTGCACGTAACATACAGTTCAATACGGTTATTTTGCGCTTTTGGCAGGAGCCTGGGTGCTTAAACGGAGAGTAATTGTTGGGGGATTTGACCAGTCCTGCAAGAATGCACGATTCCCCAAGCGTAAGCTCTTGCGGTTCTTTATCGAAATAAAACAAGGATGCCGAACGTATCCCAAAACAGTTGTGTCCAAAATAGATAACGCTTAAATAGTTTTCTAAAATTTCCCGTTTATTGTAGCGTTTTTCCAGTTGTCTTGTCAGTTTCCACTCTTGCAATTTTCGTTTTAACGTTTTTTCTTGGGTTAAGTGGGTGTTTTTAATCAGCTGTTGAGAAATGGTGGACGCGCCTTGACCAAACGAACGTGTGGTTAAATTTTTAATGAAAGCTTTGGCAATACGTGGATAATCGTAGCCGTTGTGCTTAAAAAAACGCTTGTCTTCGGTATCGACGAAAGCGTACTGCGTATGGACGGGCACGCTATCCAAATTCGTCTTTTGTTTTCCGCTTAAATCCGCACTGACAAGTTCGAGGTCTGCATTGTCGTATAGCGTAATGCTTGCGCCTTGACGAAGGAGTTTGTCTTTGGAAAGGGTGACGTCCTTGGTTACGTAAAAATAATATCCCGAAAAGGCGAGAAGTGCGCAAGCGAATACAACGGCGATAACAAGCAAAATTTTATGCATACGTTTCATAAAAAAAGTATAGGCGCTTTTCAATTTTTTATCACGAAATTAAGGGGGAATTCCTTGGAAATACTTGATAAAAATCAAAAAAAAGAGTATAATAGAGAAAATACTTATTATGGGTAATTATGCTATGCAGGAAAAATACCATATCGTAACGTACGGTTGTCAAATGAATTTGCACGAATCGGAAAAGATTGCAGGCATTTTGCGCGGTATGCAGTACGTGGAAACGCCCACGCTGGGAGATGCGGATATTATCGTTTTTAACACGTGTTGTATCCGTGAAAACGCAGAAAATCACGCGTTTGGCAATATCGGTGCGTTGAAAAAATTAAAAAAGCAAAAGCCGTCGCTGATTATTGCAGTAGGCGGTTGTATGACGCAAGAGGCGGGGAAAACGGAAGCTTTGAAAAAGAAATTCCCGTTTATCGACGTAATGTTCGGTGCGCTCAATTTTGAAGAATTGCAACGGTTGATTGAAGAAAAGAAACGCACCAAGAAAAAGGTAATCGAAATTCGTGAAAAGGAAGGGGAAATCGTCGAAACGATTACGCCGTATCGCGCAAGCTATCCCAACGCTTGGATAAATATCACGTACGGTTGCAATAACTTTTGTTCGTATTGTATCGTGCCGTACGTTCGAGGGAGAGAACGTTCGAGGAAACCCGAATATATCCTTGCCGAAGCGGAACAGCTTGTCAAAGACGGCTATAAAGAAATTACGCTCCTTGGACAAAACGTAAACTCGTACGGGGCTGACGGTAGCACGGGAATGACGTTTGCCGAGCTTTTGGATAGAGTGGCAAGCATAGAAGGGAATTTTCGCGTACGCTTTATGACAAGCCACCCCAAGGACTTTACCAAAGACGTCGTGGACGTAATGAAAAAGCACTCTAAAATATGCAGGCTTGTGCATTTGCCCGTACAATCGGGGTCAAATACCGTGCTTGCGGAAATGAACAGGCGTTATACGCGTGAAAAGTATCTGCAAGAGATACAAATGCTCCGCGAAGTATTGCCCGAAGCGGAAGTGACTACGGATATTATCGTGGGTTTTCCTGGTGAAACGGAAGAAGATTATTTACAAACGGAAGATTTGGTAAAACAAGTCAATTTTGCGTCGGCGTTTACTTTTGTGTATTCCAAGCGCGCAGGAACGAGAGCTTCAACGATGGAAAACCAAATCCCCGAAGACGTGCAAAAGGACCGTATTATGCGACTTGTCGAGCTTGTCAATTCTCTCACAAGACAAAAATCCGAAACATACGTTGGGAAAACGGTGGAGATTTTGTGCGAAGGGTTCGACGAAAAGAAAGGTATGTATTTGGGTAGGGACGAATTTGGTAGAATGGGGTATTTTAACCACGATACCGACTGCATAGGGAAATTCATCGATTTGAAAATTATAAGGGCAAACGGCATTTCGCTCTACGGCGAAGTGGTCGATATTAAAGATTAAATACCGTAAGGATGGTGACGGCAATGGCGCTTTCACAAATGATGCAACATTATCTTTCAATG
>JAFVOG010000036.1 GCA_017505945.1 Clostridia bacterium | reverse complement strand
GATCACGATCGCAAGGATGGTACTGACCGCGGCGATCAGTCGGATATGATCGTCGATAAAGCGCTCGACCGCATTCCGATCGGTCCGTCCGTAATTCCGTCCGTTCATCATCACGAGACCTCCAATCCGATCGTGTCCACGACAAGCACGCATACGTCACTTCTTCGTACCGCGTCAAACGCACGCATATTGCTGTAATATTCCACGTCGTCATCTACGTTCTTCTTCTTTCTAATCCCTGCCGTGTCGATAATGGTATATGCCTTATCCCCGCGGTAAAACAACGTGTCTATCGCGTCTCGCGTCGTACCTGCCATAGGAGTTACGATACTTCTTTCGCTACCCAAAATGCGGTTGACCAAACTCGATTTGCCTGCGTTAGGCTTGCCCACTACCGCAATTTTTAAGGACGGAACGGGCTCTATCGTCGTTTGGGGGAAATAGGAAATCGCTTCGTCCAAAACGTCGCCTATCCCCTGCGAGTGTTCGGCGGATACCGCAAACGGTTCGCCCAACCCAAGCGAGTAAAATTCGTACACCTTTTCAGGCGAATAATCGTCTATTTTATTGACCACCAAAATGACGGGCTTATGGCTTCTACGTAAAATATCCGCCACGTCGTAATCGGACGGGTGCAAGCCGTCGCGTCCGTCCGTAAAAAACAAGATGACGTCCGCCGTATCAATTGCCACGTCCGCTTGTTTTGCAATTTCTCTCCACATCACGTCTTCCGATTTGAGCTCCAAACCGCCCGTATCCACCATCGTGAAATACTTTCCGCGCCAGTTCGCGTCGGCGTACAGCCTGTCGCGCGTAACGCCAGGTCTGTCTTCGGTAATGGACAATTTCCTGCCCACCACTTTATTAAAAAACGTGCTTTTCCCTACGTTGGGTCTCCCGACCAAAGCGATTAAGGGGTTTGCCATAGTTCTTCTCCTTTACTTTCTACTTTTTCCTGTTCTCTCTGCTAAAAGTGCAACCAGTCCATACCCGTTTTCCTTATTCACAAGCACCTGCGTTCCTTTCAGCCGTTCTTTCATTTCTTCCAACGACGTACCGCAAAGGAATACGTCGTCAAATTCCTTCAATACGTCCTTGGGCAATATCACCGCGTCCGCTTTTCCAAACGCTTTCTCATAGGCAAGCACGGCGTCGATAATATCCCGTCCCGTAAGCAAGCCCGTACAAGTCACCGTTTCTCCAAAAAACGTATTTTTAACGGGTAACAACTCGGCTTGCAGTCCGTAAATTACGCGATTGCAACGCTCGACAAGCGGCGGCATAATTTTTCCCGCGCTCGTACCGCACACCAACAAAACCTTCCTGCTGGGCAGTGGCTTTTTAGGATACTTCTCCAAACGGTCTAACGCCTCGTTTGCCTCCGCAAAAAACTTCGCGCTCATTCCTACGCCGTTTTCGATTTGCGCAAAATCCCCGTAAAACGTAACGTCCTTAAACGGGCGTTCCGCCTTAACGAAATACTCGTCCGCAGGGACTACGAACGGAACGCCGAATTCTGCGTTCAGCTCGTCCACGATATCCAAAAACTTCTCACTGTACGTCTTATCCACGTCGGGAATAGGGTGCAAGCCGTCGCGATATTTGGTAAGCCCCGTCGGCACGCAAGCCAAATCCTTTACGGCAGGATAATACGCAAACAGTTCCCTTGCCGTACGCTTAAATTCTTCCCCGTCGTTTTCACCTGGCACGATAACCGCTTGGCAATGCATTTGAATGCCGCCTTCCACAAGCGTTTTGATTTGATTTACGATTTTCCCTGCGAAACGGTTGCGCAACAGTTTTACGCGAAGTTCGGGATTCATCGTATGCACGGAAACATACAAGGGGGATAACTGCAAACGCACGATACGCGCAAGCCCTTCATCCGAAAGGTTAGTAAGCGTTACGAAATTACCGCAAGTAAAACTCATCGAATAGTCGTCGTCTTTAACGTACAAACTCTCGCGCATGCCCTTGGGCATTTGGTCCACAAAACAAAATAGACAGCGGTTGTGGCAGGTACGGATGCAGGCGTTTTGTTCAAACTCCAAGCCCAAATCTTCCCCTTCGTCCTTTTCTACTTCCACGTCCGTTTCTTCGCCCGTGCGGTGGTCTTTTATCGTCATAGTAAAACGTTCGCTTTCCACGTAATAGGTATAATCCAACTCGTCTTCGCAAGGCAAGCCGTCGAATTGCGTGATACAATCCCCGACTTCCAAGCCGAGCTCCTTTCCTATACTATTGCGTTTTACCTTGGTAATTTTCAGCATAACGTTTATTCCGTAATCTCTGCAAACGCCGAAACGTCCATTTCGTAGCGTTTGCAAAGTTTTTGCAAAATATCATAAAAAACGGGGGGCAAAGGTGCGGTAAATACCATTCTTTCCCCCGTGGACGGGTGCGTGAGTTCCAACGCCCAAGCGTGCAACAGCTGTCCGTCCGTATTCCACTTTTGCTTTTTATACCCGTACGTAGGGTCGCCTACGATAGGATGTCCTAAATGTTTGGCGTGGACGCGAATTTGATGCGTTCTTCCCGTTTGCAAGCGGAACTTGCACAGCGTATATTCCGTGCCGAAACGCGCCACTACTTGATAATCGGTAATCGCAATTTTACCTTTGCCGTCGGGCAATACCGCCATTTTTAGTCTATCGGTAGGATGCCTACCTATATCCGTAACAACACGCCCTTCGTCCGTTTTCAAATTGCCTTCCAGCAGTGCAAAATACGTACGCTTACACGTCTTTTCCGCACTTTGCGCGCATAAAGACACGTGCGCCTTATCGTTTTTCGCCACCACGAGCAAACCCGTCGTGTCCTTATCGATACGGTGTACGATTCCGGGACGAAGTACGCCCCCTATACCGCTTAAACGGTCTAACCGATACAATAACGCGTTGACAAGCGTACCTTCCGTTACGCCGTTTCCGATATGCACCGTCATCCCTTTGGGTTTATTGACTACGGCAAAATCGTCGTCTTGATACACGATATCAATCGGTATATTTTCGGGCTTTGCGGAATATTCCACCACGTCGGGAATTTGCACAAGTACACAATCCCCCACGCGAATTTCCGCGCCCGCTTTCGTTTGCAGAGCGTCGTTGACGAACACCCTTCCGTCTTCGATAAATTTCTTAATGCGAGAACGGGTAAATTCGTCCGTTTGGTCGCTTAAAAACACGTCCAAACGCTTATACGGCGCATCCGCAACGTATAAACGGTTATCCATAAACGGTTAGTGCGTAGACGCGTTTGAGTCGTTATTTAAGTACGCACCGTATTTCTTTTCGAATTTTTCTCTCTTCTTTTGGTTTTCCTTTCTCGCCGCTTCCGTTGCAAGCTTTTCATACTTGCCGTGGGGATATACTGCGTGCGTATCGAAGAAGAGCATAGCAAGAATCATCATAATAACCCCTGCTACGATAAAGAAATCGGCAAAGTTGCAATACCCAAAGTCGATAAGTAAAATGACGTGCAACATATCTCTAACGCCGTCTCTGTAACCGCCGTTTGCAAACGCAGGGTCCCAAACACCGTATGCGATACGGTCGATAAAGTTACCGATACCGCCTGCAATGATAAAGATAAGCGCCAAACGGAACAGCGTACGGTTTTTATCCATTTTGAAATATACGAACGCCAAAACCGCCATAAGTACCGCAGTCAAAATAACAATCGTAAGTTTTACGGCAGGCGCAGCGTTTGCCAAAGCACCGAACGCAATACCACGATTATAGCTCATTTCCCATTCCAGCATACCGGGAATAAGAATAAATTTATCGTACGTGCCTTCCATCGAGAAATAGACGTCGGCAATTACTTTGGTAATTTGGTCAACAACCACCAAAATCAAAAACAGTAACAAACCCCAAAGGCGCGAACCTTTCAACGAGTTCTTAAACGTCTTTTCGCTTTTCTTTTTGGTTTCAGGTTTCATAATCATTCTCCTTTTTTCGCTTGTTTGCGAATATTATCAATCATTTCAATTTTTAACGCGTGCAACTTGTCGGACAAGTCCACTTTATACAGTTGTGGCATATCCAACCGCAAATACTCTTCCCAAAATTTAGCCAGTTGCGATTTGGAATAGCGTTGAATTTCCATCAGCGACGGGAAGGAATACACCAGCTTACCGTTTTTAACAATCGTTTGCTGTAATTCTTCCAAACGGAAATTTTCCAGCTCGTGCGTTTTCCACGTTTCTACGGGGTGGAACAGCGTCAACGGTTTGCTATCGTCCACTTTCTCGTCCTTTAATGTGATTAAATCGGCAATCGCCATACCGTTTTCTTTGTCGTATAAGCGGTACAAGCTCTTAAACGCAGGGTTGGTGATTTTTGCCGTGTTATCCGACAGCTTTATCTTCGGCGTAACCGTGCCGTCCTTTTCAATCACCGCCGACAGTTTATATACACCGCCAAGCGCAGGCATATCTTCGCTGGTAATCAGCCTCGTGCCAACCCCCCACGAATCGATTTGCGCGCCTTGGCTAAGAAGCGAGCTTATCGAACGTTCGTCCAAGTCGCCCGATACGCAAATGAGCGCTTCGGGGAATCCTGCGTCGTCTAACATCTTCCGCGCCTTTTTGGAAAGGTAAGCAAGGTCGCCACTGTCTAAGCGAATCCCCTTAGGTCTATACCCTTTTGCTTTGAGTTCCTTAAACACCCTTATCGCGTTGGGCACACCGCTTCTCAGCGTATCGTACGTATCAACGAGCAACATACAATTTTCAGGGTACGCATCTGCATAAGCCTTAAACGCCTCGTATTCTGTGGGATAGTCCATAATCCAACTGTGCGCCATCGTCCCTGCAACGGGTACGTGGAATTGTTTACCTGCAATTACGTTGGATGTGGACGAACAACCGCCAATAATCGCGGCACGCGCGCCACTTATCCCTGCGTCGGGACCTTGCGCTCTACGAAGTCCAAACTCCATTACCGCGCCTTTTCCGCCCGTCGCCCTACAAATCTTGGCGGACTTGGTTGCAATCAACGTTTGGTGATTGATGATATTCAATAACGCCGTTTCCGCAAATTGCGCCTGTATAAGTGGTGCTTTCACCGTCAAAATGGGTTCACCGGGGAAAACGGGTTCGCCTTCTTTTACCGCATATACGTCGCCCGTAAACCGCATTTCTTTCAGATACTGCAAAAAGCCTTCGTCAAACAAGTTCAGCGAACGCAAATACGCAATATCGTCTTCGTCAAACCGCCACCCAAGCAGATATTCCATCGCCTGTTCAAGCCCTGCGAAAATCGAATAGGTGATTACGTTGTTCTTTCGGAAAAACAAATCGAACACCACTTCCTCTTCGTGCTTATTTTGACGGTAAAACCCGTACCCCATCGTCAGCTGATACAGGTCGGTAAGTAACGTTAAGTTTCTCATTTTTTTACGTCGTCGTTCTCCTTTTTCGCTTTTATTTCCTTCGCCGGTTTTTCGGCGTACTTTTCAGGATAAATTTTGCACATCATATTGATTTTGTCCAAATATGCAACGTCTTTTTTCGAGTCCTTGATATACTCCGCAATCGCGTATTTTTGCCCCGTAGCCGAGCCTATGCATTTCCCTTCGTTAATTTTATTAAGCGCAAGTAACGTCACAAGCAAACCTATCCCTGCAACCAACATTAAGATAGAGAACACCAACGACCAAGGCACGCCACCGCCCTGCAAAATATACGACGAATCACGCAAAGGCTCCATAATAGAGCGCACCGCACCGTACACGATAAAATAACAAGCGGTATTGACGCCGTTGGGTTTATACGGGTTTTTCCAAGCGTTGATAAACAGCAATATCCCTGCGGTAAGCGTTACCATACTTTCATAGAAGAAAAACGCGTAATGCCAAGCCCCGTTGTCTTCGATATACACCGAAATAGGAAAAAATTGAAGTGCTGGGTTGGTCACTTCCGCACCATATACTTCTTGGTTGGCAAAGTTCCCCCAACGCCCGATGGCTTGGGCAAGCAAAAGCCCTACGACGATACAGTCCCCTGCGCGGAAAAAGTTCACTTTTTTCACAAGGGAGATGACCAGCACGCTTGCCGCCCCACCGATAATACCGCCGATAATAGACAAACCGCCTTGACGGATAGACTCGAAATCCAACCACTCGCCTATCGGCATACCGTCGGTAATGCAGTAAAACAAACGCGTCGTAATTACGGCAACGGGCACGGTAATGCAAAAATACGTCATAAACAAATCGACGGACATATTTCTCCGTTTGAACAGTAACCCTATCACTACCGCCGCCACCGCCATACCGCAAACGATAATAATGGCGTAAGCGTAGATGGGAAATCCGAATATGGAAATATGCGGTTGTTCTCTTGCTAATAACGCGAATTGCATACGTTCTCCTGCATACGGACTTTTTTCTATGAAAAAAGACCGAATTTTTCACTATGTAACCTATATTATAGCACAAACAAAAAAAACCGTCAACCCCTGTCAACGATTTTTCTTATATTTTTTATTATTATTCTGTTTTTATTCCCAACTGCTTTATCCGCATCAGTACGGGCAACGCAATAAAAAAGAGCGCGTAGTTGACTAAACTGTTCCAAATTTGGCCCTTGAAAAATAAGCGGTACGCCACGTATATCCAGTACGTTACGCCTTCCCCAAAATGCTCCGACGCGTAATCGACGACGGCGGTGGAAAAGCCCATTGCGTTATTGTAATAGTAAAACCCCGTACTGTTAATCAAAATGGTACAAACCAAAAAGCTTACGACACAAGCAAGCGCCATACGCACCTGCAATCCGCCCGTAAAGTGCAAGGGCAAAAATTCTACGAACACACCGCTAAGTAGCGCAAACGTAGCCGTAGAAAAGCCCACCCAAGGCATATACAGCCAACCGCGGAGCACTACACCTAGCGCGTCGCCGATAAGCCCCGACGCAAACCCCGTTATAGGACCGAGCGCAACGCCCGACAATAGTCCCAAAACGATAGTAACGGAAAACTGCGTATCCAAAAATTTAAGTTCCACGAAATTTGCCACGACGTTTAACGCGGTAACGACGGAAATATACGCAATTTTATGCGCATAACTTTTTTCGCGCATACCCTTGGCAAATAAAAGCCGTTGCCAAAAGGACGATTTTTTCTCCGTATTTTGCATAAAAATAACCTCCTTGAAAAAGAAGGTCCGCAAATTTTACAGGCATACACGCATACGTTCTAACGGAAATAAACGCATACCTGCCCTGCCCTTTTTCAAGCGGACGCACCACCGCACCGCAGAAAACGGATACGTCATATTTCCGTATTCTTTCGTTCACCGACAACGTCCCGTTCGGTGACACTTTACGCGCGAGTGGTTACTCTTAACAGTTTGTACTTACAGTATATACCAAACCGCGGAAAAACGCAAGCGTTTGACGCATATTTTTTTTCGCTTAGTAAAAACTAATCGTATGGCACTTATTTTTATCCGTACGATTATCGTGTTTATTACTTTACTTGTCGTTATGCGACTGATGGGCAAACGGCAAATCGGAGAAATGCAACCGTACGAACTGGTCATCACGCTGATTATCGCCGACCTTGCGTGTATCCCTATGGCGGACAATTCTATTCCCCTTTTATACGGAATCGTCGCTATTTT
>JAFVOG010000035.1 GCA_017505945.1 Clostridia bacterium | reverse complement strand
CTGCAAAAACACAGTTTTCCACACAGGAATCTGTCAAATGGTATAGCGCCCGTTCTTCATCAAAAATCTTTTCGCAAATTATTTTTTTCTGTGTCATATCTGTTTCTCTCATTTCTATTGTTCTATATTGATCGGCAACATTGTCATTCTTGTAGTGCAATATAGTTGATCAATAGTTTTTGTATTCAACCTTTTTGGTGCAAACTGAAATCAAGGTATCAACAGCGCAGGTCACAACAGCCTTGCCTTCGGTTCCCTCCAAAAAAGGTCACGCGCGGGTTTTCTTGCCATATCGCTTCCCTTTCTTGTCAAAACGCTCTGCAACATTTTGTAAAATTATACCACGATGCACAAAAAAAGTCAATAAAATATCCTAAAAACAAAGAGATCTAACTTTGGAAAACTCATTTTCAAACAGAAAAACTTTTATTTTTTCTTGACTTATTCGTCACTCTATGTTAAAATACTGTTTATGTAAAACAACGGCGAAAGCCGCAATACAAAGGACTTGGGTGAAGACTATGAAAAAAGGTTTTGACAACGATCAATATATCCGACTGCAATCAGAGCATATCCGCTCGCGCATTGACCAATTTGGCGGAAAACTGTATCTTGAATTCGGCGGAAAATTGTTTGACGACAATCACGCCTCGCGCGTATTACCCGGCTTTGAACCCGACAGTAAGGTCAAAATGCTTCTCCAACTGAAGGACCTCGCCGAGATCGTCATTGTCATTTCGGCAGATGCAATCGAGAAGAATAAGCGTCGCGGCGACCTCGGCATTACCTACGATGCCGACGTCATTCGCCTCATTGAAATTTTCAAAAGCCAAGGCTTGTACGTGGGTAGCGTCGTTATGACAATGTACACCCCCCAACCCACCGTGGACGGCTTTATTAAACGCTTGCAAAATTTAGGGATTAACGTCTATAAGCATTACGCTATCGAAGGTTATCCTTCGGACGTAAAGAAAATCGTAAGCGACGAAGGCTACGGCAAAAACGAATATGTTCCCACGTCCAGACGTTTGGTTGTCGTTACCGCCCCTGGACCTGGTAGCGGAAAAATGGCAACCTGCCTTTCCCAGCTCTACCACGAAAATAAGCGTGGCGTAAAAGCCGGCTATGCCAAGTTTGAAACGTTCCCTATCTGGAATTTGCCTTTGTCCCATCCCGTCAATTTGGCGTACGAGGCAGCCACGGCAGACTTGAACGACGTCAATATGATTGACCCCTACCATTTAGAGGCATACGGTAAACTGGCGGTAAACTACAACCGCGACGTGGAAATTTTCCCCGTCGTTTCGGCAATGCTTGAAAAAATCTTGGGGTATTCCCCCTACAAATCCCCTACGGATATGGGCGTGAATATGGCAGGCTTTTGCATAGAAAACGACGAAGTATGCAAAACTGCGTCCAAAAACGAAGTCATACGCCGTTATTATTCGGCAATGTGCGACGCGAGAAAGGGTAGAGTTTCCAAAGACGTCGTTTCCAAAATCGAACTTTTGATGAGCAAAGCGGACATTAAAACGTCGGATAGGCCCGTCATTTCCGAAGCGCTTGCCAAAGAAGAAGAAACGAACGCTCCTGCGGCGGCTATCGAACTCAACGACGGACGTATCGTCACGGGCAAAACAACTGACTTACTCGGTTGCAGTTCGGCGGTATTGCTCAACGCTTTGAAAGCGCTTGGCGGTATCGACCACAACGTCGATTTAATTTCCCGCAAGATTATCCAGCCACTGCAAAAATTAAAGGTAAATCATATGGGCTCGGTCAACCCCCGTTTGCATACGGACGAAATTTTGATGGCACTTGCCATTTGCGCGGTCACCGACAAAAACGCAAAGCTTGCCGTAGAACAGCTGGACAAGCTGAAAAACTGTGAAATGCACTCCACTGTGCTTTTATCGCACGTGGACGAAAAGACGTTGAAAACGTTGGGTGTTCACGTAACCTGCGAACCGAAAAGATAATGGATATAAAAAACCGCGGAACGGTAAAATCCGTTCCGCGGTTTTTTTGTCTTCCTTTTTAGTCGGGCAATTTCATATCCCCGTCTTTTATCCAACCTTTTTTGCGCATAAACTCACTAATTATAATATTCAGCACCGCAGGCAACACAATCATCAATAAGATAATCCCGACGATACCCAGTGCACCACTGGTATATTTGAACAAATCGAACACGCCGACAAGCCCACTCGTACCCATACCACCGCCTGCCGTACCGCATTTCAAAGCGAATACGCAGGTGGAAAGCGGGCCTAAAATCGCGCTGGAAACAATCATAGGTAACATAATAATCGGCTTTTTCATGACGTTGGGAATTTGCAACATACTCGTACCTATCCCTTGCGAAATGAGTCCGCTTACCTTATTTTCTCTAAAACTTGCCACGGCAAAGCCGACCACATTACACGCGCACCCTACCGTAGCCGCCCCGCCTGCAATCAGCATAGCGTTATATTCGACACTGCCCACGGCGTAATTCGTCAAAACGGGGCTTGCCACCGCAACCCAAATTGCCGCCGAAGACGTAGGCAGGGTTAACAATACACCCATAATTACCGCCACGACGATACCCATAATAAACGGCGTCGCGTTGGTAGCTACGGCAATTAAATTGCCAAGCTGATTGACCAGCCATATAAACGGAAACGCCACGAATACGCCCACGAACGAAAGTAGCATTGTGCCAAGCGGAACAAGCAGAATATCCAACTTAGTCTTGCCTGCATACAGCCCTGCCGTTTCCACGACGAGCATTACCGCAACGTACGCGCCGATAGGATTTCCAGGGAGTCCCTTAGGCAGTAAAGCCGAAATTGCCAGCGTGCCTGCGCCACTAGGCAGTAAATGTTCGCTCATTGCGCCGAGCATACCTGCCACGGCGGACGAAAAGATAAGCAATTTGTTTTTACCAAGCGCGTGCGCTATCCCCACGCCGATACCTGCGCCCATTAAAAACTTAGCGATATTCGCAATATATAATAAGGTATTCCCTACGTAGTTATCCCCTATCCAACCTGCGATTTGCGCCAAAATCGTACCAGCGATAAGCGTTACGAACAGCCCTTGTGCCATACCCGAAAACGCAGTGATAAAATACCGCTTAGGCAACGCTTTAAGATAGCGCAAAAATGCGTTTTCTTTTTTGCTCGGTTTACCGTCTTCCACGTTTTGCGTTTGGGGTTGCAATTGAACATTTTCTTCTTCGGTGTCTTGCATAACTCTTTCTCCCAAATATGTATTAACGACATTATACGCCTATTTTTTATAAAACGCAAGCGTTGGACGAAGAAAAATAAAAAATTCCCCACCGCCAAAGCGGTGGGGTTTTGCCTTTGCTCAGCTTATCTTCTTTCAAAGCTATCGCAACAGGTACAGCTTTCCGCGTCGCAACTACACGTATTGCCTACGTGAATCTTACGGAGCGTACAATAATCGCCAGCGCGGTTAAACTTACATTCCGTTACACCGCAACCGATACTGGTATTTACTTCTTGTCTTTCATCGTTCATATAAAATTCCTCCTTGAACTGTATAAGCAGTATGTGTAAATTGCGCAAAGTTATTGACATTTCCAAAAAATTGCTGTAAAATATTATAATAATGAAGAAACGGGTATATTTTTGCCCGTTGCAAGGAGAATACGAAATGAAAGTGTTATTAACGGCGGACGTAAAAGGCACGGGCAAAAAAGGCGACGTGGTAGAAGTTGCGGACGGCTACGGTAGAAATTTCCTTTTGAAAAAGGGCTTAGCGACGGTTGCCACCAACGCAAACGTACACCAAGCCCAACAAAAAAAGCAAGCGCAAGAATTCCATAAAGCGGAAGAAGTAAAGGCGCTGAAAGAACTTGCCTCAAAATTGCAAGGTCAAACGGTGACGGTAGCCATTAAAACGGGCGAAAACGGCAAAACGTTCGGTAGCGTAACGGCTACGCACGTAGCGGACGCGCTTTCTAAGGCAGGCTTTGACGTGGATAAAAAGAAAATTAAAATGGACGCCGTAAAAACGGTAGGTACGTTCTCAGCCGAAATTCGTCTGATGGAAGGCGTCGTTGCAAAGATTAACGTAGTAGTACAAGGAAACGCGTAACGATATGCAAGAAGTAAGCACTCCTCCCGAAGAAGAAAGCAAACTTCTTCTACCTAAAAAAATAACAAAGGAAGATTTACAGGCGGAAAACAATTCCAAGCGTGGCAAGGCAACGTATCTTGCCAAGACCATTTTATTTTTGCTGATTTCCTCCTTTTTAATTTCCTTCGCGGCATACAGCTTAATCGCACCCAACGCGTTCACCATCGGTGGTGCAAGCGGTATCGCCATACTTATCAATACGGCAACGCACGGCATAGTTCCGCAATTCGTTATCGTGTTTGCCATCAACTTTCCCCTCGTCGTATGTTCGTTTTTCTTCGTAAAAAAGAAATTCGCCATTCTGTCGGCGGCAAACATTGTGTTACAAACGGTATGGCTTATCGTTTTAGAAGAGGCGTTCCCCACTTTCCAAATCACGTTTGGTAGCGGTGGCGAAAAAATCTTCGCCGCTATTGCAGGCGGTCTTTGTATCGGTACGGCTACTGCGCTTGCGCTTAAAATCGGTGGTAGCACGGGTGGCGCGGATATCGTGGCAGTGATGATTCAGCGCAAGTTTTCCGCTTCGTCGATTGCAAGGGTTATCCTTGCTATCAACAGCGTAATTATCCTTTCGTCCCTGCTGGTATTCTACGACGGACAACAAAATTTGGCGCATAACGTATTGCCGATTATGATGTCCATTTTCGAAGTCTATGTGGAAAGCAATATCAACGAATCGATTACCAACGGTTTCCACTCGGCAATCGAATTTAAAATCATCACGAGAAACCCCGAAGAAATGTCCATAGCTTTGATGCGCGAACTCAGCCGTGGCGTAACGGCAATCCCCACTAAGGGTATGTACACGAAAGAAGAATCGACGATGCTCGTTTGCGTCGTACACCGCCGTCAAGTAGGCACGTTACAACGCATTATCAAATCCGTTGACCCCGATTCGTTTGCCGTAATGTCAGGCGTTTCGCAGGTTTTAGGGTTAGGATTTTACCGTTCGGAACTGTAATAGAGATAAAAATGATAAAAAAACACGAAAAATCGACCTTTTTCGTGTTTTTTTTATACATAGGTATTGACAAAATATCGTATATGGGGTATAATAAAATTACTTAAAACAACGTTTTGAGAAAAAATTTGAAAAGGGGAAATTTTCCAATGAACAAAGGTGAATTGATTAAAGCAATTGCAGACAAAGCAGGTTTCTCTAACAAAGAAGCGGCGCTCGCATACGACGCTTTCGTGGCTACGGTTACCGAATCGTTGAAAGCTGGCGAAAAGGTACAACTTGTGGGTTTTGGTACGTTTGAAGTAAAAGACATACCTGCAAAAACCTGCCTTAACCCTAAAACGGGCGAAAAGGTAGAAGTACCTGCTTGCAAGAAACCCGTTATGAAGTTCGGTAAATCGTACAAAGACGAACTCAACGCGTAACTTAGTTCTATGGAAAACCCCGACGGACAAGCCGTCGGGGTTTTTTATTTGTCGTTTTTTCACAACGCAGTATTTCGACGCGTTATAAAGCCAAGATTAGTTGAAATAATTGATTTTCATCGCACTCTTCACTTCCGCAAGCGTTTGCGCAGCCACACTCCTTGCCTTTTCACTGCCCTTTTTGAGCATTTCCCAAATGGCAGGAATATCTTTAGCAAGTTCTTCACGGCGCAAACGGATAGGTTCTAACGTTTCTTGCATAACGGCGTTGAGGAATTTTTTCACTTTCATATCCCCCAACCCACCGCGTTCGTAATGCGCTTTCATTTCCGCAAGGTTTGCGTATTCGGGTAAATATTTTTGGAAATGTTCGTCTGTGGAGAACGCGTCCAAATAAATGAACGTGGGATTGTTTTTCGTATCGCCAGGGTCGGTGATTTTCAAGTGGTTGGGGTCGGTGTACATACTCATAACCTTTTTCTTGATATCTTCCGCACTATCCGAAAGATAAATACAGTTGCCAAGCGATTTACTCATCTTCGCCATACCGTCCGTACCAGGTAAGCGCAAGCACGATTTATTTTCGGGCAATACCGCCTTGGGTTCTACCAACGTTTCGCCGTACAAGCCGTTGAAACTTCTCACGATTTCACGCGCTTGTTCCAGCATCGGCAGTTGGTCTTCCCTTACGGGAACGGTATTTGCCTTAAACGCCGTAATATCCGCCGTTTGCGAAACGGGATAGGTCAAAAATCCCATAGGAATCGAACCGCCGAAATCCTTTTGTTTGAGTTCTGCCTTTACCGTAGGGTTGCGTTCCAAGCGTGCCAGCGTTACCAAGTTCATATAATAATAGGTAAGCTCGGTAAGCTGTTCCACGTGCGATTGCACGAAGATGCACACCTTTTCAGGGTCGAGCCCGCACGCCAAATAATCGAGTGCCACTTCGGTAATATTCGCCCGTACTTTATCGGGGTTGTCGAAATTATCGGTAAGAGCTTGCGCGTCGGCAATCATTACGTAAATTTCGTCGTATTTGCCACTATTTTGCAATTCCACACGACGTTTCAGCGAGCCGACGTAATGTCCGATATGCAATTTTCCCGTCGGTCTATCGCCCGTCAAAATAATATTTTTCATAATTCTCTCCTATGCTCCGTTACATAAAACCGCCCGTTTTTTCGCATACTGTGCGTATGAAAAAACTCGCGTTGACCGTAACGGCGTTTTTATTCGTATGCGCCGTGTCTTTATGTATTATTTTTACCACTACGCATACCAAGCGCGCAAAGCAAGCACCCGTACCTGTTTACGCGCGGTATTTCAAGCGTTAGTTTGCACCGTAGGCATTGCGGTATTTATACATGGCAGACAAATGTTCTCTGCCGTCGATAACGCCCTTTTCAATTGCCGAAATGATGTCGTCCATCGTAACGACGGAATATACGTCAATCCCAAATTCCTTTTTCGCTTCGGCAACAGCGGAAAGGTCGCTATTGAGCGCCTTTTCTCTGCGGTCCACGGAAATCACCATACCTACGACTTCCACGTTTGCCGTCGCTTTGAGCTTGGGTAAAATTTCTCTAAGCGCCTTGCCCGACGTCATAACGTCTTCAATGATGATTACCTTTTCGCCGTCTTTCAGCTGTTGTCCTACGAACATACCGCCTTCGCCGTGGTCTTTGACTTCTTTTCTGTCAAAGCAATAATTCATTTCAATTTCATAATCCTTATACAATGCGATTGCCGTTGCAACGGACAAGGGAATTCCCTTATACGCAGGACCTACCAACGTTTCCGCTTTGAGTTGGTTATCGCAAATGCAAGCCGCATAATATTCGCCGAGCTTAGCAAGTTGTTTACCCGTTTTGTAGTTGCCCGTATTGATGAAATAGGGCGCAATTCTACCGCTTTTCAAGGTAAATTCGCCAAACTTCAAAACGCCGTTTGCCACCATAAATCTAATAAATTCTTCTTTGTAGCTGTATTCCATAATCTATCTCCGTTCTACTTATTATTTTTCGTTTAATTGTAGCGTTCCTACCAGCTCGTTTACGTCCGCCACGCCGTGCTTATCACACCACGTATGCAAGCCTTGGATAATTTTCGGCATAGCAAACGGGTCGGTAAAGTTTGCCGTACCTACTTGTACCGCGCTTGCCCCTGCCATTAAAAATTCAATGGCGTCTTCCGCGCAAGTAATCCCACCCATACCGATTACGGGGATTTTTACGGCTTGCGCCACTTCATACACCATACGTACGGCAATCGGCTTTACGCCCGCACCCGAAACACCGCCCGTGTTGTTGGCGATAATAGGACGACGACGTTCGATATCGATTGCCATACCCGTCAACGTATTGATAAGCGAAACGCAATCCGCTCCGCCCAGCTCTGCACGGCGCGCGTTTTCTGCAATGCTCTCTACGTTGGGGGATAATTTCACAATAAGCGGTGTGTTTTTCGCACCGTTTTTCGCATATCGCGTCACTTCTTCCACCGTGTCGGGCTTAATGCCAAACGCCATACCGCCACTCTTTACGTTGGGGCAGGAAATGTTGAGTTCAATCATATCCACCTTGCCGTCGAGCTTAGCACAAATTTGATAATAATCGTCCAACGTTTTGCCTGCGACGTTGGCAATCACGCAAGTACCCGTGTTTTTCAGCCACTCTAAATCGTGCTCGATAAAATGTTCCACGCCGGGGTTTTGCAAACCTACGGCGTTCAAAATCACGCCCCTGCTTTCCGCGATACGGGGTACGGGGTTACCAAAGCGCGGTTCTAACGTCAACCCTTTGGTCGAAACGCCACCCAGCGTGCCGATATCGTACAATTCGTTAAATTCTCTCCCAAACCCGAACGTGCCCGACGCCCCGATTACGGGGTTTTTTAAGGTTACGCCACAAATCTTCACCGATAAATTAGCCATAGTTTTTCTCCTTACAGCGCCACGTCGTTTACGTTAAACACGGGCCCGTCTTTACAAACCCTTGCTCTTGCGCCGTTGGTCAAATTGCACACGCAAACCAAGCACGCGCCGATACCGCAACCCATTCTTTCTTCCAAGGATACGTAGCACGCAAGCTTTTCTTCTTCTACCAGCCTTTTAAGCGCCCTCAGCATAGGCGTAGGACCGCACGCAAGTACCACGTCGGGGCGGTTGCCTGCTTGTAAATCCTTAGCAAACGCCTGCACGGAGTTCATCTTTTCCCCCCAGCTCCCGTCGTCGGTAACCCCCACGAACTTGGTTGCCTTTTCAAATTCATCTACGCCACAAACGGCGTCCTTGTTTCTATATCCGATATACGCGGAAATTTCCTTTTCCTTACCGTATGCACGCAACACGGAAATTAAGGGGAATACGCCCACGCCACCGCCGACGAGCGCAACCTTTTGTTCCTTTTCTTCCACAAAGAACCCGTTACCGAGTGGCATAAGCACGTTTAACTGCTCCCCTGCCCGTACCGTTTTCAATTTTTGCGTACCTTCGCCTTTGATTTGGTAGCAGTACGTTACCAAATTGCCTTCCGCCTTACAAATGGCAATCGGACGGCGCAAAAGATGCGTACCGCCCACTGAAATATCCCCGAACTGTCCTGCACGGACGGGGACGTCTTCTTCCGTTTGAAAGGTGATTTCGTAAATATTTTCCGCAATCCGTTCGTTCTTTACGACGGTTGCCAAATAATCTTTCATAAGGAAACTCCCTGTCGTTTATTTTTATCTGCCCATTTTGCCGATTACTTTGCTCAAATCTTCTTGCATAGCAATCGTAGCTTTTCTTGCCGATTCAAAGTACGTACCGCCGTTTTTCTTATACGCGCACAAAATTCCGCGCGAGTTGTTTACGACGCCACCCAAGCCGTCTTTCCCGAAACAGTTTTTCAGCATTTCCGCATTACCGCCTTGCGCGCCGTAGCCGGGGATAAGGAAAAACGTATGGG
>JAFVOG010000034.1 GCA_017505945.1 Clostridia bacterium | reverse complement strand
TATGAGCACACTACTTTGCTTGCTCATCGCTTACCCCGTCGCATACATCATTGCGCGGAGTAAACTGAAAAACAAGTTTGGCTTGCTGTTCGTCTTTATCGTGCCGATGTGGGTTAACTTCGTTTTGCGTATCAATGCATTGAAGGAACTTTTAGACTGGATAGGCATCTACAATAAATCTAACGGATGGAATATCTTTAATACCATTTTGGGTATGGTGTACGATTTCTTACCGTTTATGATTTTGCCTATTTATAATACGATTACTAAAATAGACAACAGCTATTTGGAAGCGGCAAACGATTTGGGTGCAACCCCTGCAACCGCCTTTTTCAAAGTTACCCTTCCCCTTTCCAAACCGGGGATTATGAGCGGTATTTCTATGGTATTTTTACCGTCGATGACCAACTACGTCGTGTCCAACTATATGACGTTTAATCACACCAAAATTATCGGTGCGTTTATCGACGAATGTTTCAAAAACGACTTATGGAACTTGGGCTCGGTTACCGCCCTGCTGTTATTGACTTTAATGTTCTTAATCACTTGGCTGACGGGTGGATTTAACACCGACGCCGAATCCAACGCAAGGGGGACGATTTTATGAAAAAAGTTCTTAAATGGATTTTCTTGTGCTTGGTTATCGTATTCATATACGCCCCTATCGTGTTATTGACGGTGTACAGTTTCAGCTCCGCGGAAATGATTACGGGAAAGTGGGATTCGTTTAGTTGGGAACATTATAAATACTTCTTCAACCCCGACAACCAACCCCTTTCTATCGTATTCCAAACGATATGCTTGGCGCTGGTCGTAGCCGCGCTTTCTACCATCTTAGCGACGTTTAGCGCAATCGGGATTTTCTATTCTAAAAAACATACGCGCGCGCTGATGAGTAGCGTAAACCAAATCCCCGTGATAAACGCCGAAGTGGTTACTGCTATTTCGCTGGCGTTCTTGTTCGTAGCGCTCCAACTCCCTAAATCGACGTTCATTCCTTTAATTATCGGACAAATGGTCCTTTGCACACCTTTTGCAATTCTCTCCATTTTGCCTAAATTAAAGCAACTGGACAGCAGTTTGTACGAAGCCGCGCTCGATTTGGGCGCGTCCCCTGCAAAAGCGCTGTTCTCCGTCGTAATTCCGCAAATCGGTAGCGGTATCGTGTCGGGCTTTATGCTGTCCATCACCCTTTCGTTGGACGATTACATTATCGCGGCTTACACCAAGCCCACCACCTTCCAAACGATTAGCACACACATTTACAGCTTGGCAAAAGGCAGTATGGTAGAAACGGTAAAATCGTCCTATTGGGCTCTTACCGCCATTATGTTCTTTATTATTATCGTTGCGGTTATCGTAATGAATATACCCAAAAAGGCAGGTAAAAAACAATGAAACGTTTAATTGCTATTGCTTTATCAGGCGCTTTGGGTTTGACGGGCTTAATCGTAACCAACAGTAAACACTCTAACGTTCCCGTATTAAAAGTAGCCAACTGGGCGGAATATATCGACGACGGCACGGAAAGCGGTACGCCGATGATTGAACGCTTTGAACAATGGTACAAGGAACAAACGGGAAAAGAAATCCGCGTGGAATATTCCATCGCGGACGACAACGAAATTTTGTATAACTTACTCCGTATGGGCGATACCTTCGATTTGATTTGCCCGTCCGAGTATATGCTTATGAAACTTGCCGTGGAAGGATATATACAAAAACTTCCTGCAAGCTTCTATGACGCAACAAACCCTGACAATCACTATATCCGCAACGTATCCCCTTTCATCTTGGATACCTTCTCCAACAACGTGATTCCGAACACCGATTCGACCTGGAAAGAATATTCCGCAGGATATATGTGGGGAACGACGGGTTTTGTGTATAATCCCGAATTTATAAACGAAACGGACGTTTTGACTTGGGAGATTTACAATAATCCCAAAGCAAATAAACGCATTACCGCTAAAAACAACATCCGCGACACCTATTTCGTAGGGCTTGCTATGTATTACGACAGCCAACTGCGCTCGTTAAAGCAATCGTACGAAAACGGTTTGCTTACTTTGCGTGAATATAACACACAATTAGGCGATTTAATGAATGATGTTTCACAGGAAACAATGAATAACACCAAAAACGTGTTAAGCGGTATCACCGACAATCTCTACGGTTTTGAAACGGACGAAGGCAAACAAAACACCATTTCGGGTAAAGTTTGGGTAAATTATCAATGGAGTGGTGACGCCGTAGCCATTTTGGACGAAGCGGAAGGGCTTTACGAAGAAGAATTAGACGAAAGCTTCGTTCCCGTTTACTTAAATTATTGTATTCCCGAAACGGTTTCTAACCTTTGGTTTGACGGCTGGGCGATTACTAAGGACTGTAAAGACGTAGATGTGGCAACGATGTTTATCAATTTCCTGTCTATGCCCGAAAACGTAGTAGCAAATATGTCGTATATCGGTTATACAAGCTGTATCGGCAACAAAGAAGTGTTTGATAACCACGTCGTAGAAAACTATTCGGCGGAAGACGGCGACGAAACCGCCGTTGCGTACGATTTGAATTATTATTTCAACCCCGAATACAACCGCGCCGACCCCACCACAAAAAGCGACGATTACGTATTCTACACCCCTCTGTCAAACACCAAACGCCAATTATTTGCACAATATCCCCAAGAAACGGATTTAGACCGATGCGTTGCTATGCGTTACTTTGACGCCGACGCAAATATGCGCGCCAACAGTATGTGGAGCGACATCACGTTCTTCTAATTCCTATCAAAGCATACGATTAACGCCCGTATCTTCCAACGAAGACACGGGCGTTAGACTATAAAAATTTTACTATGTTTGACATAGGTATTATGCGTAACATAGTAAAAAATGGGCGTTTTTGCCCTATTTTTACTCAATTTACTATGTTAGACGTAGGTATTATGCTTGACATAGCACCTATTTTGTCGGTTACGACAAGATATTACGCCTATTTCCTTTTAAAAAACGAAAAAACCTGCGAATACGCAGGTTTTTTCGTTGGATTTATCGTTTTATGGGTTATCATATTCCCACATATATTGATTATGGTAAATACTGTAACAAAATCCGTCTATGGATAAATTATTTTCAAAATAATTTTTAGGCAATTGTTCATCTAATAACGGACTTTCCCCTTTATGTATTGCTTCTATATAAACGTATAGAATTCGATAATTTCCTAAAATCAACGCATATTCGTACCCCAAAAGGCAGTTATATGCAGCCACAAACGCGGGATATTCAAAATTGTTTTCATCATATAAAAAACCCGCGCTCCCTTGCGTATTATTATAACGATATTCCCGTCTCCAATCTTCCAACCGCTGTATTTCGCTATTATACGCGTCACTTGAATACGTTATATCCAACACTTTATGAAACCCTACGGTTGTAAATCCTTGCTTGGCCTTAATTCTATAATAATCGTTGACGACCATGTTATCGTTTATCGAGTCGGGAAAAACCATAAGAGCATCGTTATAATCTGGCATCAAATACAAATCTTTTTCTTTCTTCGTATACGTGGCAATATCCTTTGTGGTATATATCTTTCTTCTGTATACCCACGACGTACCGATAATCATAGCAATTATAACCACAAATAAAACGGAAAAATAGATTATTCTTTTTTTCATCTTTCTTCACTCTCTATCTATGCGCAATCATTTATTTTCTACGCTTGTCGTATCCGTTTTCGACACACCTTCAACGCCCAAGCGAATATATAACTCTTTTCTTTCTTCTTCGGGGTACTTATATAAGCCGTATAACACGATACTTGCGCCGATAACGGCGATAATCGCCATAAAGACACACGTTCCCACGTCAAATACCGCGCCCGTACCCAAATTATCCATAAGCAACCCGCAAAAGTTATACAAAGCGTGAACAACGGCACTGCATAAGACGTTTTTTGTCTTTAATAACACAAAAGCAAACAATCCCCCCGTTAATACCGTATAACCTACTTGCAGGAAATTACCGCTAAATATATGCGCTAAACCAAAGATTACGGACGATAAGACAAACGCCTTTATAAGCCCTTTCTTATCCTTGGAAAAGAAACCTGCCACCAAGGCAAACACCGCACCGCGGAATACCAGTTCTTCAAACAATCCGATAAGCAGGCATTGCAAGGTAAACAACGTAATATCCGCAAAATTCGTACGAATAAGCTCCATTTTGCCTTGAAAGAACGCCCACCATTGAAAGTTATTGACGGCAATCACAAGACAAGGCAATACGTACAGCCATTTATCTATGCGTCCAAAAAGCTTGACGCGCATAGAGAATAATAACAGCACAACCGCGAGAGAACCGAACGTTTGTTGCAAAATCTTGACAAGCCATTCGTTGCGTTTCTCGTCTACAAGCAAGGAAATCTCCGCAAGCTCCAAAAACGCCATAATACCGCATAAAACCGTCACGGCAAGCATCATTATTCTTTGCTTTATTTTGTTTTTATCGTACGTTTTTGGCATAACTGAGTCTCTTATTAGGTGCGTTATATAGTAAGCGAATTTACCCGCAATAAACGCGTTCTTATGGGTATATTTTACCATAAAACGAAGGAATAGTCAAGGATATTCTTTTATTTTTACATGTTACGCGAGAATTGTAGTTGACAGATAGCAACAGCAAGTTGCTTGTCAATGAAAATAGTTCATGGTATAATATTATTACAACTAACAAAGGTGGTAATTTTATGAAAACAAAAGACGTAATCTACGCATTAAGAACAAAAAAAGGACTTTCACAAGAGGAACTTGCCGAAAAAATATTTGTGACAAGGCAAGCAGTATCTCGCTGGGAAACAGGTGAAACGACACCAAATATTGATACACTCAAACTTCTTTCTAAATTGTTTGACGTATCCATCAATACACTCCTCGGTTCTCCAAGAAAGCTTATTTGTGCATGTTGCGGTATGCCGATTGACGATTGTCACATCAGCCGCGAGAAAAACGGACTTTTTAACGAAGAATACTGCAAATGGTGTTATGCCGACGGCGAATACACACTTGATATTTGGAAACGATACGTCTCAATCGGTGGAAAAGAAAAACTTGAAGAATTCAAGCAAAAACTAATTCATGAATTTAATATCCTTTTACATATTGAAGGATTACCCAAGGTAGAGAAACTGAATGTGCTGTCGGGAGAATTTATCAATATGGAATACACTCTCCCCAACGGAGCAACGGTAAAATTCCTTGACGATAAGCAAACCTATTTAGGCTGTCAACTCGAAAGCGAATTCGGTGGCAGATGCTTTGGTATCGCAGCAAATATGAACTTTCTTTTGGTATGTACTTATGAGAAAAACGGAGCGAACCCCGAACTTGTAATTTACAAAAAGCGTTAATCCCGCCTTTATTTCATAATAAAAACGGCTTACCCCAAAGGGATAAGCCGTTTTGTTGTTTAGGTTGTCGTCCTTAAACGTTTAATTATTTAAGGAGCTTCGTGATAACACCGGAACCTACCGTTCTGCCACCTTCACGGATAGCGAACTTCAAGCCTTCTTCCAAAGCTACGGGCTTAATAAGAACAACTTTCATTTCGATGTTGTCGCCAGGCATAACCATTTCCGTACCTGCAGGAAGTTCAATCATACCGGTAACGTCCGTCGTACGAACGAAGAATTGAGGTCTG
>JAFVOG010000033.1 GCA_017505945.1 Clostridia bacterium | reverse complement strand
CGTAAATTTCTTTGCCGTTCGGGGCTACCGCTTTGACGTTTTTGGCGTTTGCTATGACGTTTACGTGGGCGTCTTCTCCGCAAGAATACGCCGTCTTATCCAAAACGTCGGGGCAGGAATACGAGAGTAAGTTGGCAACCAACAAGGCTTGGTCGATAGAGAGAGAAATATTCGCTTTATGTAAATCAAACGCGAATACCACTTCTCGGTTCCCCAGTGCGTTTACGCCTGCGAAAATCATAGGGTTTGCGTCGTACGTAAACAGTGTGGTAAATTTCGTGTACATACCGCTACACTTGACGTATTCGCGGATAAAGATATCCCTACCGTCAATGCCCGTCAGTAGCGTCTTTGCAATTGTCGCCGTCGAATTGCTTTTAACGATTTCCATCGGCTCGTCCAAAGCGACGATTCCGCGCGTGCTAAACCCTGCGTTTTCCACGCTTCCTGTGGCGTTGACTAACCAAACCGCCGCGTCGGGTAACGTTTGGGGCGTGTAGGAGTGGAATACGTACAGACCGTACCCTTCGTACGCAGTAGTGCTTACGTCGTATTCGTCGGGGGTGGCGGTATCCACTTTCGAGTCGGTAACGCTATCAAAAGACGCTTGCCAAAAAAACGGCGTTTCGCTAACGATTAAAATATCGTACGCGCTTTCATTTTTTTGGTTATAGCCGATATATTCGTTATCCGTCGCCAAAGCGTCGTTATTCGTAATGAAAATACGGAAACTTTCGTACGTTTCTAACGTCGTGGAAAGGGTGACGGGCTGGGTTTCTCCCGCTTGTAAAGAAAGGGTTTCGCGCGCTGTATGCGTTTGAGCTCCGTCCACGTACAGTTCGACGTTAAGTTGCCCGTCCGCACCGAATGCGGTTACGTTTGCGCGCACGGACAGCATACCGCCCAGCAACGAACTTTCCACGTCGGACAGGGCGTAATTGACGTCGTTCACGTTTGCGACGTTGATAATTTCGACGTTATCCGCTTTTTCAAACGCCGTATCGGTATATACTTTAACGATAGTAGATGGGTTTTCGTCGAAATAGCCTTGCGCGGTAGCAAGCGATTGCGTATATTCCACTTCACCGTCGCTACAAGACAAGCCTTTCAGTACTTCTACGGCAAGTTTTTTATCCGATAAACGTTCGTATGCTACGGTTGTTTCGGTGGAAACGTGAATAAGTGTGTACGTACTGCCTGCGCTTGCCGTGTTGATATCCTTTTGAATGGCGTCTTGCGCAAGCGCAAAACGCGTTTCGCCGTCCGTTTGTACGTTCATACTGCCCGACGCGTCCAACACAAAGCAGTATTCGCTTGCGGAGTTGGGCAAAACGAAGATGGGGCGCGACACGGCAAGGGATACCGTAACGACGGTTAAAATTTGCAAAATCAAACTGATAATGCCCGTCAAACCGCTTAACGGATTTCTGCGCTTAAAAAACTTCTCACTTAAAATCCATAAATAAGTAGAAGGAACGGTTTGTTCGTTAAATTTGTTTCTTAAAACGTAGATAATAACGATAACGGGCACACCGATAAGCCCCAACAAGCCCAAGGGGAAAAGGAAGGTCATTTTACCACCTCCAAATCCGCCAACTTCCCGAAAAATACGTCGGCAGGGCTGGTGTAGGCAGGGACGAATAGATAATGCGCCCCACGCGATTCGCAAGCGTTTTTAACGTTTTCAACGACGAAACGAAGAGCCTCTTTATAGGCGTTTATCACGTCCTTGTCTATTTTTTTACGAAAATCGGACGAAGAATTTTCCGCGTCGAAAAGGTGCATTTTTCCGCGCACTTGCGGATTGATTTCTGCTCGGGAGAGAATTTGTAAACACAATACGTCCCGTCTTTGTTCGCAAAGGCGGTCTATTGCTTGCACGTAGTCTTCGTCGGTTAAAAAATCGGAGATAATCACCGACAAACCGTCCCCTCTGCCCACTTGGGAGGGGACGATGGCTTCGCTTATTTTTGCGCCGCCGTCAAATACGATATCGTTGAGTTTTTCGACGTTGGATAGATACGAATCTTTACCAACCGAACCGGAGATAACTTCGTCCAGCCTTGCACCGTGTATGGCGTAAACGGAAACCTTGTCCATTTCGCACGCGGAAAGATAGGCGAACGCCGCCGCAAGTTTTACGGCTTGTTCCGCCTTTTCCGTATCCGTGCCGTGGTCCATTGAACGGCTTGCGTCGATATAGATACGGGTATGCATTTGTCGCTCGTCAAAATACAGCTTTTCATAAAGCTTGTCAAAGCGTGCATACACGCTCCAGTCGATTTTCGTGATATCGTCCCCGGGCACGTAATCGCGGTAATCGGCAAATTCGCAGGAAGAACCGAAATTTTTACTTCGGCGGTTTCCCCCAAACATACCGACCACGTTGTTTTTTAGAAGCGTTTGTAGCGATTCCAACTCACTTAAAAACGCCTCGTCGATTGCCATTTTTTTCATCAGTTGCCCTTTTTCGTTTCCTTGATAATTCTTTCGATAACGTCTTCCACGCGCAGTTTATCGTTCACTGCGGCATAGTTAATTTTAATTCTGTGGCGGAGCACGGGCAGGGCGAGTGCGGAAATATCGTCGTAGGAAACGTTAAACCGTCCTTGCATCAACGCGCGGATTTTAGCTGCGGTAACCAAGCCTTGTGCCGCACGGGGCGACGCACCGTATTTGACGTATTTTTTCGCGGTAGGCGCGCTATCCGTTGCGGTAGGGTGGGTGTTGGAAACAAGGCGAACGGCGTACGACAATACGTCGTCGCAAGCAGGCACCTGTGAGGCAAGTGCACGCATAGTCAAAACGTCGTCGCCGTCAATAACGGGTTGAGCCGTTTCTTCCATAGTAATTTGCGTCATTTTGACGATATCCAGAAGTTCGTCGTTGGTGGGGTAATCGACAATCAACTTAAAGATGAAACGGTCCATTTGCGCTTCGGGCAAGGGATACGTACCGTCCTGTTCGACGGGGTTTTGAGTGGCAAGCACGAAAAACGGCTCGTCTAATTTATACGTATCGTTGCCGATAGTTACTTTATGTTCTTGCATAACTTCCAGCATTGCCGATTGCGTTTTGGGCGTAGCACGGTTGATTTCGTCCGCAAGGATAAGGTTGGCAAAGATGGGACCGCGACGGAATTTGGTTTGCAATCTTCCGTTCTCGTCCTTTTCCACGATATTCGTACCCGTAACGTCCGACGGCATTAAGTCGGGCGTGAATTGAATGCGTGAGAAAGGCAACGACATCGTCTTGCCAAGCGCGCGCACAAGACGGGTTTTTCCTACGCCGGGTACGCCTTCCAAAAGCACGTTACCGCCTGCAATGATAGCGATAATCACGTTGGTGATAATATCCTTTTGCCCAACGACGTCCTTGGCAAGTTCTTCTTGCACTTTGGCAATTTTTTCGCTGAATACTTTTATTTGTTCCAAATTCATTTGTTCTGTCATTTTTCGTTACCTTCCTATGGTGTAATGCCACTATACAGTAGCGCAAAGTAATTTTTGATTATATTTTTTTGTTCTTCGGTGTAATTTCCGTTTTCTAACTTTTCGTACATCACGGCGTAGTATTTGTCCAGTAGAGTGCCGTATTCGACGTATTCTCCCGTCAAGGGGTCGAGTACAAGGTCGTCGCTACCGTACACCGCGCCTTCGCCGATACCGCCGTCCGTGTTGCCGTCTTGGTCGTCGTTATCGTTCGTGCCCGTTTGCGTTCCGTCTGATTGCGCAAACGTGGGACGCTCAAATGCGGGGACTTCCATAGAAAACAGCGCGGATAATTTTTTTAAGACGTGTTCGCCTACGTTTGCGTTGGCTTTCAGTTGGCATATTCTTTCGTATAAGCCGTTTATCGTCTTGTCAAAGGTGTTCCGCAGTTCCGCAATCGCGCTATCGTACGTGGTGACGGACGAGAGTAAGGGAATAACGCCTATCCCAAATACGTGTTCGCCACTTTGTTCCCCTTCGTCTTTTCTTACGAAGTCGTAAACGGCAGTGTATAAACAGTCGGTAGGGGCGATTTTAGACACGCTGAGTGCCGTTTCTATTTTAATGGACGAGTTTTGCAAATTCCAAGTTAACGTTTGCCGTTTTTCTTCGTCCGTTTTAGGGGGTTGATTTGCGTCGTCTTGCACTTGAAATAACCGTTCAAATTCCGCCATTTTTTCCACGTACCCGCCCCAGTCGTTTTCCGTCCAGTCGCTGGTGTCTAACGCCTTGGCAAACGCTTTCAAAAACGGGTCTTGCGTATTCCAAAGTGCAGTAAGAATTTCCGCGGAAGAAGATGAATTGTGCGTTTGCGTTTGGATATATGTCAACGATTGACGTAGTGCCGTTTGCATTTGCGGAGTCGTCGTAGCCGTTTGCAATTCAGCAAGCAAATCGGTAAGCTTAGTGGAGATATTCGTCTTGTACGGCTCGTCCAAATCGGAGTTGTCCACGTTTTCGATAAGTTCGTTGATACCTGCAATTTGTATGGCGCTAATTTGAAAGGGGATAACGGGTTCGACGTTCTCTTTGGCTTTTACGAAAAAAGCGGATACAAGCGTCGTCGCGCCTATGCAAGTGGCAAGGATATACGCCCAAAGCCTTTTTAACTTAAACTGAGAAACGGGGATACGGGCAAGTGCTAAATCGGCGTCCTGTCTTTGCAACTCAATCATTCCGCCAACCTGCTTGCGATAGGAAATCATCGTTTGTACTTTTTCTTGTAAACCAAACCGCGTATCTAAATCTTTGGCAAGCTGTTCGTCCGTAGTGTTTAGGATACAATACGTGACGATACCGCACGTCAAAAACGCACCGAGGGCAATAGGCAAGGATAATACGGGGGAAAGGGGTATCCAGCCCAGTTTGGATAGGATAAGCATAATTCCACCGACGAGAAATCCCAGCGCAGTCGCCAAAAGCACCGTTTTTAGTATTCGTGCGGTTTGCAGTTTGCGTTTGAATTTTAAGAAATGTTCCGTCATATGAGTACTCATATAAAAGCTTAAATAGTGTAATAAGAATTATATCATATATTCTATATACTGTCAACGGTTTTGAAAGCTTGACAAGAAAAAGCGCTTTCGTTATACTATGGGTATAAAAGTTATGGAGGACAAACAAATGAACGAAGAATTAGAAAAAGAAAAAGCGGTAATCAAGGACTGTGAAGCTTGGTTTAAGTTTTTCACGGTACTGCCCAAAGTGGCTACGATTATTTTTGCGATAAGCGTGTTTATTACGGGGATTGCGGTAGGCGCGTCGTTTGACGACGGTGGTATGACGTTTTTTATATGGTTAATAGGCGCAGTGCTTTGTGGGTTGTTATATGTTATTTTGAAACTTCTGCTTTCCTATATGGTTTTGCATATTTATTACCTGAAAGGTATTTTGCGGAAAGCGGAACAAAAGGAGGTAAAAGAAGAAGCAGTAAAGGAAGAAATCAGCGAAGCGAACGCGTAAATACATACAAGTAAATCTCGGGCAGGGTGGCGATAAACGCAACCCTGCCCGTATGCTATTATGGTAAAAGCGTACCCGTGTACGCGTTGAAAATATAGGAAGACGCGGGCGTGTGTTGACCGATTAGGTAAAAAAACGGACGATTTGGAAAAAATTGTACCAAATACGTGGTTTTGTGATACAATATATTTGGTAGAATATACTTTGTTGTAAGGAACGAACGATATGAGAAAAAAGATAGGCAAAAGCATACTGTGTTTCGCGTTGGCGTTTTGTACGCTGGTATTTGTAGGATGTAGGGATGGGCAATGCTGAGTGGAATCATTGGAGCATATACGACTTGGCGTTTTTTGGGTAAGACGTATAAGGAAAAAATTTGGTAAAACTCTTGCTTTGTTATAGAAAATATAGTATAATAAAAATAATAAAATGCGCATAGGAGTTAAATTATGGCAAAGCATTACGATTATCTTATTGTAGGCGCAGGGTTATACGGCGCGGTATTTGCAAGAGAGATGACAGACGCAGGCAAGAAATGTCTGGTCGTAGAAAGAAGAAACCATATCGCAGGCAATATTTACACGGAAGACGTGGAAGGGATTGCCGTACATAAATACGGGGCGCATATTTTTCATACGTCCGAAGACGAAGTATGGGAATACGTCAACCGTTTTGCGAAATTCAAGACGTTTATCAATAGCCCTATGGCAAGATATAAAAACGAATTGTATAACTTGCCGTTTAATATGAACACGTTTACCAAGCTTTGGAACGACGTATTCACCCCCGACGACGCGAAAAAACGTATTGAGGAAGAGAAAAAAGCGGGGTATGTGGAAAATCCCCAAAACTTGGAAGAACAAGCAATCAATCTCGTAGGGAAGACGATTTACGAAAAACTGGTAAAGGGTTACACGGAAAAACAATGGGGGAGAGAATGCAAGGATTTGCCTGCGTTTATTATCCGTCGTTTGCCCGTGCGTTTCACGTTCGACAATAACTATTTCAACGACGACTATCAAGGTATTCCCGAAGAAGGGTACACGGCGTTCGTAGAAAAGTTGTTGGATGGTATCGAAGTACGGCTTGGAGTCGATTTCCTGCAAAACAAGGACGAGCTTTGTGCGCTTGCGGATAAAGTATTATATACGGGTGCAATCGACGAATATTACGCGTACGCGTTCGGCGCGCTCGAATACCGTTCGGTGCGTTTTGAGACGGAGATTATGGACGGGGATTTCCAAGGCAACGCGGTGGTCAACTACACCGAAGCGGAAGTGCCTTTTACGCGTATTATCGAACATAAGCACTTTGGCAAAAAGACGTTTGACAAAACGGTAGTGTCGCGTGAATATCCCGAAAACTGGGTACTGGGTATGGACGCGTACTATCCTGTCAACGATAAAAAGAACGCGGAATTGTATGAAAAGTACGTTGCGCTTGCCGAAAAGGAAGAAAAGTTGCTTTTTGGCGGACGCTTGGGCTTGTATAAATATTACGATATGGACGATACCGTCTTGATGGCACTGAAAGCAGTGAAAAAGGAGTTGGCGTCGTTCTAAGGAAAGCATCATGCGTCGCAAGACGATGGAAGGCTTGTTGCTGATGTTTAACGGAAAATTTTTTAAGGGTTTGAAAACCTTGTTGGGAGGAAACAAATGAATAAACTAATCAGTGTGGCAGTACCTTGTTACAATTCGGCAGGGTATATGCGCAAATGTATCGAAAGTCTACTTACGGGTGGCGAAGAAGTAGAAATTATCATCGTCAACGACGGTTCGACGGACGATACGGCGAAAATTGCGGACGAATATGCGGAAAAATATCCTACAATCGTTAAGGTTATACATAAAGAGAACGGCGGACACGGTTCGGGGGTAAACGCAGGTATTAAAAACGCGTCGGGGTTATATTTTAAGGTCGTAGATTCGGACGACTGGGTAAACGAAGAAGCGTTTAAGAAACTTTTGGATACGGTGCGTGGGCATCTTGAAGACGGCAATGCGGCGGATTTGTATATCACGAATTACGTATATGAACACGCGTCGGATAACACGACGAACGTTATCCATTATCGCAAGGAATTGCCTTCGGGTGTGTTGATGCCTTGGGATAAAGTAAAAAAATTCCGTATGTCGCGCTTTTTAATGATACACTCGTTGTTGTATAAGTTATCGGCACTGCGCGAAAGTGATACGGTATTGCCCGAAAAGACGTTTTACGTGGATAATTTATACGCGTATAAACCGTTGCCTTTCATGAAGACCATTTATTATTTGGACGTGGATTTGTACCGCTACTTTATCGGTAGAGCCGACCAGTCGGTAAACGTAACCAACCTTGTAAAGCGTTACGAACAACAAATGCGCGTATCCTACTTGATTGCCGATTCTTATACCTACGACGAAATTAAAGCGCAACCTAAGGGGTTGAGAAATTATATGTTCCACTCGCAAGAAACGGTAATGGTAATTACGCTGATTTCGACGTGTTGTGGAAAACCCGTAGCGGAACGCAAAGCGGCTCTCAAAGCCTTTTGGCAACACGTCAAGGCGCAGGACAAAAAGCTGTATAAGTGGCTCCGTTGGCGTTCGTATGCAACGGTTTGTTACTTGTTGCCCTGGGGGCTTCGTGCAAAAGCTTTGCTTTGGGGTTACGGCGTTGCGAAGAGAAAATTAAAGCTTGGCTAATCACGCATTTTTGAAAAATTATGTAGGTGGCGTAGTGGAAAGAAATTCCGCTACGCCACCTTGTTTTTTGCATAAGAAAAGGACGCGTAGATTTACGCGTCCTTATTGGCGTTTTTTTGAATAAGCTTTTTATTTAACAGCTGTGTTAAAGGTTTTTCATAAATATGATATAAAACAAGACAAAGAGTGATTGTGCCTACAATAGCAATGATTAGGCGTAAAACAGGTGGTAAATAAATCTTGTCAATAATACTACAAAAAATAACACCGTGCCCTAAATATATAGTATAGGAGTATGTGTCAATGATTGATATAAATTTATTAAAATATTTATTATTAATATTAAAATTGTAAGAAACACATAATAGAATCATAAAAAGCAACGTTATTTGCAATAACGAAGAGAAGGGAATGATAAGTAAACTAAAAACAAGCATAAGTATCCCAATATTTACGATTTGCGTTTTTTCTTCTAAAACTGCTTTATAAACAAGCATTCCGCCGACAAACATATAATAATAGTTTAAGAAAGAAACCCATCCATTAAAATACTTGTTGCTAAAATAGCAAGCAATAAAAGAAATAAGGAATAAAACCCCAAGTTTTATTGTGGAATTTATTTTTAATCCCTTATACAATAAAGGGGTGACAAGATATGCCATAGCAAATAAAGGTATGGTCCACGTAATGCCTACGTTAGACCATAAATAGGTGTCAGCGGGTACGATTCCATTTAATAGGAATATATAGCGTAGCCATCCAAGGCGATAAGGGTCCACAACAATATCTTTATAAATAAACGTTTCCGATATAAAATACCAAAGAATAACAAGATAGTACAAAACCAATAAACGAATGGCTTTTTTAATATAAAACCGTAAAACGTCTTTCCAAGTGGTACATTTGTCTAATGATTGCAACATCAAAAATCCACTGATTACAAAAAATAATTCTACACCGTATCTCCCGAAATCTGTAATAGAACGCAATACGCCTTGTAGGTTAAAACGCTGACCAAAATGAACGAGAAAAACACCAAACATGGCAATTACTCGTAAAATAGAAATTCCGAAAAAAGTGTTGTTCTTCGGAGGTGGGGTAGTATTTTTAAGCGTTGCAGAAAGGCTATTCATAGTGGCTCCTCTTGTATGTAATTTACACTTGTTCGCTGACGGGCGTATCGCTTAAAACGGGCTCGTCTTTTTTATACGAAAGCTTTAAGAAGATAGGGGCAAGTATGGACGTAAGCATAATAATCACGAATACAAACGGGAACACGGTGGGGACAACAAGCCCTGCGTCAATCCCCTTTTGCGTACAGATTAACACGACTTCTGCGCGTACCATCATTCCGCAACCGATTCTAAAACTGTCGCGTTTATCAAACTTACACAGCAATCCTGCCACCGTACATCCGCCAAGCTTGCCGACAATGGCAACGATAACGTATATGATACCGAACAATAAGAAAGATACGTTGAAACCTGAGAAATCTAAGTTCATACCAATATTCGCAAAGAATATGGGGGAGAAGAACATATATCCAAGCATATCCGCTTTAATTTCCACGTACGGCGTTTCTTGCAAAGTTCCGCCAAGAACTAACCCTGCAACGTACGCGCCCGTGATATCCGCTACGCCGAATATCTTTTCCGCAACGTACGCATAAACGAAGCATACGCAAATGGCAAGGATAGGCACACGGCGGTTGTGGGGGTAACGGTGTTCCATTTTATTAAACGCCTTTCTCAGCAGTAAACCAAGCGAAACGGCGATAATAAAGAACGCGATAATTTTTACGCAAACCAACCACCATTCCGCGTTTTCCCACCAGTCGGGTAAAAAGGACGAGTGAGATATCGTACCCGAAGGGGAAGTAAACCCCGTTAAAACGGATAAGATGATAATACCGATTACGTCGTCGATAACGGCTGCCGCAATGATAGACGTGCCGACTTTGGTGTTCAGCTTTCCAAGCTCTTTCAGTGTGGCTACGGTAACGGAAACGGACGTTGCCGTTAAAATAGCGCCGTAGAACAGGTGGGTTAACAGTTCGTGGTCGGGGGTGAGAAGGCTCGATTTAGGTAAGAACAACCACGACGCCAAACTCCCTAAAGCCATAGGGCAAACCACGCCGAACAGCGTAATTACGATGGACGGTTTTCCTGCCGATTTTAATTGTTTGAGCTCCGTACCAAGCCCCGTTGAAAACATAATAAGGACCACGCCGATTTTTGCAAAGACGTCCAAAATACCTTTGCTTGCTTCGGGAAAGAACATTTGTTGTAACGGCTCGAAAGGGATATATTTCAGCAGTCCTATTAAAACGCCTGCAATCAGCATACCGATAACGGCAGGCATACCCAGCTTATGTGCACCCAAGCCCAGCGTCTTGGTTAAACACAAGATAAGCGCGAGTGGCATTAAAATTTCAAAAGCGTGCATAACGCATCTCCTTAGTAAAGTATCTTAACCTTTGCTATTATACTACTTATTGTATAGAAATGCAAACAAAAAACGTGGATTTTTACCACGCTTTTGTAAAAATTTATATACAATCAATAATCGTCGCGAATACCTAAAAGATAATCGGCGGACAAATCAAACGCCACAGCCGTTTGCCGTAATATGTCGTATCCAGGCTTGGCTTTGCCTTTTAACCACTCGCTTACTTGACTTTGCTTTACTCCGATTTTGTCGGCAAACTGTTTTTGTGTAAGTTGGTTTTCCTTTAAGAAATTTTTTAAGATATCTTTGAACTGTTTTTCCATATTTATATTTTATAGAAAATTCTATCTTTTTATAAAGAATATAGAAAATTCTATATAAAATCATTTGACAAAGTATCAATGAAATGTTACTCTATATATAGAATATTCTATATGGAGGTAAATTATGAAAGGTTTTTGGAATGGATTATTCAATTTCTTTTGGATAATTCTTGTAGGGATTTGGTCGGCGATTGCCAGCTTGTTGACGGGTGTTGCGTGTTGTATTACGCTAATCGGCATACCGTTTGGGTTGCAACATTTTAAGTTTGTAAACTTGGTTTTTGCACCTGCGGGTAGAGTGGTTGTAACGCATTTTGGCAAGCATCCTTTTATGAATATCTTTTGGTTGATTTTCGGAGGGATATTTACGGCTGTTGCCTATTATATTTTAGGACTTTTGTTGTGTGTAACTATCATTGGTATTCCGCTTGGGTTACAACTTTTCAAGGTCGCGAAATTTAATTTGGCTCCGTTTGGTTGTGAAATTGTAAAAGCAGAATAATCGTTTGTTTGAAATTATCCTTAGAAAATAAGAAATGCAAGGTTGGCGCCTTGCATTTTTTGTATAAAATACCGAAAAGTCGCATTTACCGTTTGACAATTTTTCAAGAGGGCGGTATAATAGTTTGTGACAGTACGCATAAAGGAGTGTATCACTTATGTATCAAATCGTTGCTAAAAAGGCGTTAAACCCTACGGTTACACAAATGGAAATTCTTGCGCCGTTCGTGGCGAAGAAAGCGCTTGCAGG
>JAFVOG010000032.1 GCA_017505945.1 Clostridia bacterium | reverse complement strand
ACTTTATTTGTATGTACAGTAGTTTCTGTAGTATGGGCTATCATATATACCGTACTAGGCACACGTCTTCTTTCGAAGAGCGATGTATATTAAAAGGAGGCGGTCAGAATGAATGCAATTGAAATTAAAAATTTAACCAAAAACTTCGGCGAAAATCAAGCGTTACAAGGCTTGCATATGACCGTACCGCAAGGCGCAATCTACGGATTTATCGGAGAAAACGGTTCAGGCAAGTCCACCACCGAAAAAATAATTTGCGGACTTATCCACCCCAGCGGTGGTAGCGTAAGCTTGTTCGGCAAACCCCACACGGACGCAGAAACGCGCCAAAGCGTGGGCGTACTCATCGAAGCCCCCGGTTGCTTTGCCGGGCATACCGTTTGGAATAACTTGATGTTCCAAGCAAACAATTTAAGCTTGCATAATCCCGAAAACGAAGTGCGCCGAGTATTGCAAACGGTGCGTATGGAAGGTTCGGCAAACAACAAATACAAAAACTGTTCCCTCGGTATGAAACAACGCGTTGGTATTGCTATGGCACTGCTTGGCAAACCCACCCTGCTCGTTTTAGACGAACCCATCAACGGGTTGGACGCGGACGGTATGCGCATTATGCGTGAAGTGCTTATCGACCTTACCCAAAACCAAGGTTGCAGCGTCGTCGTTTCTTCGCACGTCTTGGGCGAGCTGGAAAAGATAGCCACCCACTACGGCATTATCCGCGGTGGGAAAATGATACGCGAAATGACCGCAAAAGAGTTGAACGAAAGCTGTCCTACGTTCGTTTGCTTGCAAACCAAGAACACGGAAAAAGCCGAGCTTTTGCTCCGTCGTAAATACGGGCGCGTAGAAAAGGACGAAAACGGAAAACTGCGCGTGTACGACGCGAAAAATCCCGAAGAAATCGTTTCCTATCTCTATGAAGAAGGCGTGCTTGTAAACGAAGTGTTTACCGCTAAAATCAGTTTGGAAGAATACTATATCCAGTTAATGCAAAATAAGGAGGGTAAATAATATGGCGAAAAACAGCTTTGCAAAACGTTTGAAAAGCATGTTGCAAGTGGATTTCAGACGACTGTTCACAGGCAAATTCTTTTATATTATGGTCGGCGTTTCTTTCGTCGTACCCATCCTTATTCTCGTAATGACGACGATGATGGACGGCACGGTGTCCGTCAATCCTCAAACGGGCGTAGAAACGGTAATGGAAGGGTTTGACAACGTATGGCAAATTTTTGGTAGCACGACAAGCGCAAGCGCAAACGCAGGTATGGATATGGGGCTTACGACGATGTGCAATATCAATATGATGTACTTTGCCGTGGGCGTGTTGGTCTCCTTGTTTACAACGGACGATTTTAGAAGTGGGTACGCCAAAAACGTATTTACCGTACGCGCCAAGAAAAGCGACTACGTCGCATCTAAAACGATAGTTGGATTCGTGTCGGCAACGGCTATGTTTATTGCGTTTTTTATCGGTGCAATGCTGGGTGGCGGGATTGCCAACCTGCCCTTTACTATGGACGGCTTTAACGGCGCAAACTTCGCGCTTTGTATGCTTGCAAAAATCTTTTTAACGCTCGTTTTCGTCGGCGTTAGCGTACTGGCTGGCGCAGTAGCCAAACACAGAGCTTGGCTTGCCGTATTGCTCACGTTTGCGTTTGGTATGTTGCTCTTTGCCATGATTCCGATGATTACTCCACTCGACGCAACGCTGTTGCACGCACTTCTTTGCGCTGTGGGCGGTATAGGGTTTGCCCTTGGCTTAGGAGCGATAAGCAACGTCGTATTAAACAAAACAAGCTTGATATAAAACGCAAGCCTTTCCAACACCATGTAAAAAACACCCCTTCGTTGGGGTGTTTTTTACACGTTTTTATAAATATTTTTTCAAGCTTTCCACTTTGTCCGTCTTTTCCCAAGCAAAGCCGTCTCTTCCAAAATGTCCATACGACGCCGTTTGCGCGTATACGGGTTTCCTTAAATCCAACGATTTAATAATGGAATACGGGCGCAGGTCGAATTCCTTTTCCACGATTTTCGTCAACGTTTCGTCGTCCAGCTTACCCGTGCCACGGGTGTTTATCGATACGGATACGGGGTTGGCTACGCCGATTGCATACGCCACTTGAATTTCCAGCTCGTCCGCAAGTCCTGCCGCCACCATATTTTTAGCGATATACCGACAGTAATACGCCGCACTTCTATCCACTTTCGTACAATCCTTACCCGAAAACGCACCGCCACCGTGTGCGCATCTTCCGCCGTAGGTATCTACGATAATCTTTCTTCCCGTAAGTCCGCTATCCCCTTCCGGACCGCCTATCTCAAACCTGCCCGTAGGGTTTACGAAAATTTTGGTATTTTCGTCCATTAAGTTTTGGGGTACGATAGCATCGATAACGTATTTTTTCATATCCTTGCGGATTTGTTCTTGCGAAACTTTATCGTCGTGCTGTGTGGATACCACCACCGCATCTACGCGCTTAGCCACGCCGTTTTCGTATTCTACGGTCACTTGCGTTTTCCCGTCGGGACGAAGATACGGAAGCGTTCCGTCCTTTCTCACGTCCGTCAAACGCTTGGCAAGCTTATGGGACAACGACAAGGTTAACGGCATCAATTCTTCCGTTTCCCTACAAGCGTACCCAAACATCATACCTTGGTCGCCTGCGCCGATTTCATCCGCTTCGTCGCCACCTGCTTTCTTTTCCACGGACGCGTTGACGCCCATAGCAATATCGGGGGATTGCGTATGTATCGCCACGATAATTTTGCACGTATCATAAGCAAACGTACCGAAATCGTAACCGATATTTTTTATAATTTCTCTTGCTTTTTGTTCATAGTCCACGTTCGCGCTTGTCGTCACTTCGCCCATAATGAGCAGAGTATCAAACGCCGCCGCGCACTCTACTGCCGTTCTCGCATAGGGGTCTATGCTTAAAATTGCGTCCACGATTCCGTCGGAAATATTATCGCAAACCTTGTCGGGATGCCCTTCGGTTACGCTTTCGCTGGTAAAAAACTTTTTCATGTAAAAACTCCTCTTTTTAACATAGTTCGTCGTCGCCACTGGGATTTGCCACGCCGTTCCCATTCCGCTTTTCGCATAGGGAATTTCATTATACTACGTTACTTTATAAAAGTCAACTAAAAGCGCGCACACGATAGTTGCAAAAATAAATTATTCGTGCTATACTATATACGTTATGGACGAAACGCAACTTTTACAAAACTGCAAACTTTGCCCCGTGGAATGCGGAGCCAACCGTTTTACAAGCGTAGGCGCGTGTGGTGTGGAAGGGCTGAAAATTGCAAAATACTATCTTCACCCCTTTGAAGAGCCTTGCATTTCCTTTCAAAAGGGCAGTGGTACGATTTTCTTTTGCGGTTGCAATTTGCGTTGTGCGTTTTGTCAAAATTTTGACGTTTCACGGGCAAATCGCGGAAAATCGGTAACCCCTATCGAGCTTGCGGATATTTTTAAGGAACTCGAAGATATGGGTGCGGAGAACATCTCTCTCGTCACTCCTGCCCACGTCGTTCCCTATCTCGTCCGCGCGTTTTCCATTTACAAGCCCAAAATCCCCGTCGTGTATAACACGGGCAGTTATGAAAAAGTGGAAACGTTACGGCTTATCGACGAGTTTGTGGATATCTACTT
>JAFVOG010000031.1 GCA_017505945.1 Clostridia bacterium | reverse complement strand
CCCTGCCTGTTTCATAGCCTCGGAGTCGTGCCCGAATTTATCGACAAGCGCCTTAAAACGTTGGGGCATAAACGAACCCGAAAGGGTAATCGCGCGTTCCACTTGTTTGGCGTTGGTAATCGGCATAATCCCTGCGATAATCGGCACGGTAATGCCTGCCTCGCGGATTTTGTATAAAAAGTTATACAGTAGGTTGTTATCGAAAAACATTTGCGTCGTCAAAAAGTCGCACCCGGCGTCCACTTTGGCTTTCAAATGCGCAATATCGTCCTTTTGCGTACCGCTTTCGGGATGTACCTCGGGATAGCACGCACCGCCGATACAAAAATCGCCGTCCATCGCCTTGATTTCCGCAATCAAATCCACGGCGTAACGATAATCCCACTTTGAGCGGTCTTGCCCCTTTCTATCTTCGGGGATATCTCCGCGCAGTGCCATTATATTTTCAATGCCTGCCGTCTTAAAATCAGCAATACGGCTACGGACCGTTTCCTTCGTCGAAGATACGCACGTCAAATGCGCCAGCGATTCCACGCCGAACTGCTGTTTGATGTCCTTTGCAATTTGCAAAGTGTAGGCGCTTGTACCACCGCCTGCGCCGTACGTTACGCTCATAAACGCAGGACGGAGCTTGGCTATCTCTTGGGTGGCAATTTTTACGCTTTCGTACGCCGCGTCCGTCTTAGGCGGAAATACCTCGAAAGACAACGACGGCTTGTCGTTTGTAAACGCTTGCACAAGCTTCATACCGCAACGTTCCTCCTATTATATAAAATATAATAGTATTATACTACACACGCGTAGATTTTTCAAGCGCTTTACTACCCCTTTTTAAGTATTTTTATATAATTTTATTCACTTGACAACTCTACAAAAAGAAAGTATAATAGCCGTATGAAACAAAATCTTACCGTTACGCCCATTGCGTACGTACAATCGGACTTTCCCGAAAAATTCGGCATACCGCGCCAAAGCGGTAGAGCGCCCGACTTGACGGCAAAGCTGATATTTTTGCCCGAATTCAAAAGCCCCGATTTCTTTCGCGGTATAGACGGATTTTCTCATCTTTGGGTACTGTTTGATTTTTCCGCGACAAGGGATAAAGGGTATTCGGCAACCGTCCGTCCCCCTCGTCTTGGCGGAAACGAACGCGTAGGCGTGTTTGCCAGTCGTTCCCCGTTTCGCCCCAACCATATCGGATTGTCCTGTGTAAAACTGGAACGGGTAACGATAGACGAAAGCGAAGTTTCGCTGACCGTATCGGGCGCAGATTTTTTAGACGGCACACCCGTATTAGACGTAAAGCCGTACCTGCCCTTTGCCGATTGCATACAAAACGCCACAGGCGGATATGCGTCGAGCCATCAAAACGATGGTTTACAGGTAAAAATTGCGGACGAGCTTTTACAAAAAATTCCCTGCGAAAAACGCAAAGGCTTGTTACAATGCTTAGCAGACGACCCGCGCCCGTCCTATCAAGAAGACGGCAAAACGTACGGTATGCGCTTTGCCGAATACGAAATTAAATTCACCGTTCAAAAAGGCGTTTTAACTGTTACGAGTATATATAGAAATACATAGTAAACTTTTTTATTAATTATGAAAAGAAGAATCAAACGACAACTTTCTCCGTGGAAAATACTGGCTTTAGGCTTTGCTTGTATTATTTTAACAGGCACGTTGCTATTATGCTTACCCTTTTCCTCCATTGACACAAACACAACCTTTATTAACGCTCTGTTCACTGCCACTTCTGCCACCTGTGTCACAGGCCTTGTTCCTTACGACACCGCTACGCATTGGACGGTATTTGGACAAACGGTTATTTTACTTATGATTCAACTCGGCGGTTTAGGGTTTATGACATTTATTACGCTCGTTTTTCAGGCTCTTGGGAAACAAATGAGCGTATCCGACAAAAAACTCGCAATGCTTGTAGTAGGTAACGACAATCGCAATTCCACGTATCGCATAATCCGTCGAGTTTTACTTGGCACACTACTCTTTGAACTTAGCGGAGCGATAATACTCAGCACTCGCTTTATAGACGATTTTGGCTTTGGGAAAGGTCTATATTTCGCCGTTTTTCATTCCGTATCAGCTTTTTGCAACGCAGGTTTTGATTTAATGGGGGGTAGCTTTGGTTCAGGAGCGTTTACCTCTTTGACGCATTACGTTCGCGACCCGTTAGTTTGCCTTACCATTGCCTGCTTAATTATTATGGGTGGTATAGGATTTTGCGTTTGGGATGACGCAATTACCACTAAATTCCGTTGGAAATATTTTAAACTGCACACAAAAATTGTTTTAGTTTCCACGTTGCTTATGTTAGCCGTTTCCACCGCGTCATACGTACTTTTTGACTGGAATAATGCCATTTTTGACGGCTACTCTTTCGGTGAAAGGTTACTCGTCGGTTTTTTCAATGCAACCACCACGCGTACGGCTGGTTTTAATACGATTGATTTTTCTTCACTTTCCGACGCAAGCTATTTCTTATCGGTATCGCTGATGTTTATCGGTGGCAGTTCGGCTTCTACTGCAGGCGGTATTAAACTTACTACCTTCGTGGTAATCGTAACGGGTATCGCTAGCGTATTTAGCGGTAAACACGAGATTGAACTGGGCAAACGCCGTATAGACCAAGCTTTGATACGGCAAGCACTTGCTATCTTCGTTTCGTGCTTGGCTATCGTTGTAATCGCTACGATGGCCGTTTGCGCAATAGAAGTATCCAACCCGTCGGCAACTTTCCAAGCCGTACTTTTTGAAACGGTATCGGCAATGGCCACTGTTGGATTGTCTTTATCCCTTACCCCCACGCTTTCCACAGCCTCCAAACTTATTTTAATTTTGTTGATGTATATCGGACGCGTCGGCGTAATAACAATAGGATTGGCGTTTGCGGAAAAAACACAAACAACAGAAATAAAAAGACCCATAGAAAACATTTTAATTGGTTAATATAAGGAGAACGTTATGAAATCGGTGCTACTAATTGGTTTAGGAAAATTTGGACAAACGTTAGGCGACGCTTTACTAAAAATGGATATTGAAGTGTTAGCGGTGGATAAAAACGAAGATTTAGTTAACACACTTGCTCCACGCTTTACAGACGCAATCATTACCAACTGTATGAACGAAGACAATTTGAAAGCGTTAGACGTACCTTCCTTTGACGCTTGCGTCGTTGCTATCGGCGACGATTTTCAATCCTCTTTAGAAGTCACTTCACGTCTAAAAGATTTGGGCGCAAAATGGGTAGTCTCCAAAGCCACGACGGAAATTCAACGCAAATTCCTTCTCCGTAACGGCGCAGACGAAGTGGTATATCCCGACATTGATATAGCGGAAAAGCTTGCTGTAAAACTCACTTCAAAAAAAGTGTTAGACTATATAGAATTAAACGACGAATATGCCATTTTTGAAATCGTCATACCCAAAAGTTGGATAGGCAAAAATTTAACAGAAATCCGTCCTCGAGAAAAATACGGCATAAACGTACTCACCGTAAAAAAAGGAGACTCTATTTTACCTGATGTTTCTCCGACTTATAGATTTGAAAACGGAGACAACGTCCACGTCTTTGGCAAAAGCAAAAATATATTGAAATATACCAAATAAAAACGAAGCGAGGGAGAAAAATTCTCCCTCGCTTCGTTTTATTCTCTTTTCTTGCCCTTATGAAATAGCGCCACCGTGCCTGCGCCCGAGTGCGAGCCGATTACCGCGCCGATATACCCTATGGTAATTTGCAACTCAGGCGCGCGCCCTAACAACAAATCGCGCACGTATTCCGCGTCCGTTAAACAATCCCCGTGGCTGATAAACACCTGCGTTTCTTTTTCGTCACGATAGGTAAAAAACCGTTCGACCAAAGCGTGCAACGCCTTTTTTCTACCCATTGTTTTGCCTACGGAAACAAGCCTTCCGTGTTCGTCCACGTGCAAAACGGGCTTTATTTTGAGTATGCTCCCCACAAACGCCGTAGCCGTCGAAACTCTACCGCCACGCTTTAAGTGGAATAAATTATCTACCGTAAAGTGGTGGAGTATTTTCCCTTTACATTGTTCTGCATACGTTGCCGTTTGCTGGACGGTTGCGCCCGTTTCCGCCTTTTGCAAAACGTACCACAAAAGTAGGCCTTGTCCCATAGACGCGCATACACTGTCCACGACGCAAACGGTGTTTTTGGGGTACTTTTTACCAAGCTCCCGTTGTGCGACGAAAAAGCTATTCGCCGTGCCCGAAAGGGCGGAAGAAAAGGCAATCACCAAAACGTCCCTGCCCTTTTTTAAGCTCTTTTCTATATACGTTTTAGCCGTTTCCCCCGTCACTTGGTAGGTCGTCGGCATAGCCCCTGCACGGAGTTTTTGATAAAACGTCTTTTCGTCTATCTTCTCCCCGTTTTCCCCTTCGTAGTTGACGTTATTCATCGTAAAGCCAAGCTTTACACACGTAACGCCGTATTCTTTGAAAAAAGCTTGGGGCATATCACACCCCGAATCGGTAATGATATCAAACGTTCTTTCCATCTCTTTTCCCCTATTTTAATACGTGAAATTTTTTAATGCGCTCCGCTTGCACGTTCAAGCTGACGTAATACGTTCCGTTTTGAAAATACACGTCCATTTGCGGTAAGCCCGTCAAATCGAAATATTCTTCCAATTTTTCCGCCAAGTCCTGCAAAACAAGCGCTTTGCAACCTTCGCTAATCACCGATTTATCCGCTTGAATTACCTCGTTCACCCGTTGATAATCGGCAGTTCTTCCATTTATTTTCATATTATATACTCCGTTTTACAGCTTTGCGGATACTTCCCCAAAATCCGCGATATTTTCTCGTGACGTCGTACGTCTTATTTTTACCCAAAAGCAAGTTGTTTCCAAGCGTTTTCAACGCGCCGTGTAACGACGAAAAATCCCCTTGATAAATGGCGTATTCTTCGGGAATTACACCGATAAGCGGTAACCGCAATAAATCTGCAATTTCTTCGGGAGATAAACTTTCGCCAGAAGCAAGTAAGTCTCCGCGAATTTTATTGACGACAAGCGACACGCCTTTTAATCGGTAGCTTTTTAGCAACGTAATCACTTTATCCGCGTCACGGAGCGCAGAAATACGGGGCGTGGTTACAATAATCGCCTCGTCCGCTACGCTTATCGCGCGGTGAAACCCTTCGTCTATCCCCGCAGGGCAGTCGATAAAGATATAATCGAACTTAGGCGTAAGCGAATCCAGCACCACTTTCAAAGCTTGGGGGGACACGTACCGTTCGGGCGCGCTATGGCTACTGGTAAGTATTTTCAAAGTGGGGTACGCAGGGTGAGAAACCAACGCTTGCGTAGCACGACACCGCCCTTCAATCACGTCCACCAAATCGAACGTAACGGCGTTTTCCACACCAAGCGCAACGTCGATATTGTTCAACCCGAAATCGGCGTCGCAAAGCACGACGTTTTTACCACGGCTTGCCAAATAGCACGCCAAAGCGCACGCCACCGTCGTTTTTCCCACGCCCCCTTTACCGCTTGTCACTACGATTTTCCTTGCCAAAACGTCCACTCCTTTACACCCGTTTTATCCTGTCTATGATAGCACGTAAAAACGAAAAAATGTTGTCGAATTTTGGTTGCTTTTGAGAAAGTTCAGCGAAAAGAACGGGGCGGTTATTCGCCCCGTTCTTCGTCGTCTTGCAAAATTTGTTGCACTTCCATAATGCGCTCCGTCCACTCTTGTACTTTTTTCATACACACCTTTTTGCGTATTCTCCGCTTTCCGTCGTCCGCTGTCCAAAACAAACACGCGTCCGTATTTTTCATTATCCCTTTTTTCCAAACACAAAACCCACACCCTGCCCGTTCAAAACGGCACGTTTCCTTTACGTAAAACGCCTTATACCGTAAACAATTCCAACACGCCTTACTTTTCCTTTCCATAGCCTTTCTCCTTTTATGGCACATATTTGTGCTTTTGTGTCTATATTATATAGCACATATTTGTGCAAGTCAAGCATTTTGCACATATTTGTGATATAATTTTATAAAAGGATAGAAATTATGGATTACGGAAAGCATTTAGAAAAAATAAGAATGGAACACAACATCAGCCAAACCGAGTTGGCAACGAAAATCGGTACTTCCCACCAAAATATTAACAGATGGGAAAGAAATCTTGTATTACCTAATATCCATTTTTGTGTGAAACTTGCCGATTTTTACGGCGTTACCCTTGACGAGCTTATCGGGCGAGAAGTAAAGAAAAACTGGTAGCCAGCATAAAAACCAGCATAAAAACAAGCATAGAAAAACGGCGAAACCGATACGGTTTCGCCGTTTTTTCGTTTTGTGTTTCTCTTATGGAGTGGTGGTAGAAGAATCCGTAGACGGTTCTACGGGAATCATAATGGATGCGGAATCGCCCGTCATTACTTCGGGGAGTTCGCCGTTCCACTTATTCAAATATTCTATGTATTTCAAGTATTCGGTAATCAGTTGAATTTCTTCTGCCGTCTTGCCCGTAAAGTCGATTTCATACTCTATCGCCGTAACCACACCGTCGTCGTCCTTCACTTCCGTTTCTTGGATAGTAAAGCCCAACGCACGCGCTACTTCAACCGATTTGAACTTAACCGCCTGCGCTTCCGCCTTTGCTACTTCGATTTGTGCATCCGCATCCGCTTTGGCTCTTTCCAACTTGGCTTGCGCTTCTAATTTAGCCACTTCCAGTTCTTTTTCCGCGTTTACAATCGCCGTTTCCTTCTCGTATTCCGCTTTGAGTTTTTCTTGTTCCGCAATCATTTTATCTTCTACGGTCTTTTCAAACGCGTCGGAGAAATCAATATTCGTAAGCACGACCGCCACGATATCCACGCAATATTCTTCGTTTACCGCCGTCTTTATCGTTTCCTCTACAAGGGGCGAAATGCTGGAACGGGTTTCAATAATATTCATTGCCGAATACGAAGACAGCGTTGCCTTGGTCTTTTCGGTTGCAATCGATTGAATACGGTTTGCAAGCAAGTCGATAGTACCGTACTGATTTGCAATTTCAATCACTTTCGTTTCGTCTATCTTATACTGCACGTTCATTGCAATACTCATCGTTTGCGCGTCTTTCGAATACGCTTGCGTTTGGATATCCATATTTTGCACTTTGGCGTCGTAAATTTCGTATTTTCTCGTTATCCAAAAATCAAAATACGTACCCGCTGTGCGGACGTTTTTCGCTTCGCCGAGATATTTTACCACTGCGATTTGCCCCGCTTCTACCGTGTGAAAACTTCCGGGGATAAGCGCAAGACAAATCACGCCTACCACCGCAATGATAATACCAGGCACGTTGACCTTTTTCGTTTTCGTCTTATAAAGACTCCACAGCACAAGCCCTGCCCCTACCGCGAGCAGAATGACGAAAACCCCCGTTAACATTACACCTATTGCCATATTCTCTCTCCTTAATTTTTTATCCTTATATATAAATTTTAGCGTGATGACCGTTCCGTTCACCACGCCAAATATTTGCACCTATTTTTATGTACTTTTATCTGTTTCGCTTGCAAAGTTCCGCGCAAACTTCGGAAAGTTTTACGTCTCTTGCAGAAAGCAATACCATCACGTGATAAAGAAGGTCCGCCGCTTCGGCTACTACACACTCTTTTTCGGGGTTTTTGGACGCGATAACGAATTCTACCGCTTCTTCGCCTACTTTTTTACCGATTCTATCTACCCCACGCGCAAACAGGAAACTGGTGTAACCGCCGTCTTCGGGATTCTTTTTATATTCCCCAACGATACGTTGTAATCTCCCAAACATCTCACCGCCGATATCCTTGTAATCGCCTTTGATTTGTTCCTTAAAGCACGAAAACGAAGTGCCGTCCAAGTTTGCCGTACCGTTTTGCGCCACTTTGATAAGCAATACCTTACCGCCGTTTTCTACAAACGCCGATTTTACTTGTTGCGTGTTTCCTTGCGACGCACCGTAGGTATCCACCACGCCCTTTTCTTTGTCATAATAATGCGCGTAGCCCGTTTCTACCGTTTGTTTCAACGCTTCTTCGTTCATATACGCAAGCATAAGCACTTCACCGCTTTCATAATCTTGCGCAATCACGGGAATCACGCCCGTTTCATCAAACGCCAACGCATTTACGTTCCATTTATCCGTAGTTAAAGCCATACTATATACCTCCAAGGTAACCTACAATAACATTATACAACAAATTTCCCTTCTCGTCAATAGGGTTAAAAAATTTTTTTATCTACTTTTCACAATTTTTAGTTGAGAACGACGTCCTTCAAGCTCTCGTATTTTTTCAGCGCAGCGTACCGCAATCTCTCGTCGTCCAAATGCATATCAAACGCGTCGTCCGACAATTTTTTCGCCGCGAATACCACCTGCGTAGGATAGCGCAAATTCTTGATATCCCCAAGCATTTTCCCCGATTGACGCGTACCGAAAAAGTCTCCGCCACCACGCATTTCTAAGTCCTTCTCCGCAATTTTGAACCCGTCCGCGTGCGTCTTTAACGTCGTCAAGCGTTCTTTCGCCGTGTCGCTTTCCGAACCCATCAATAAAAAACAATAACTCTTTTCCGCACCGCGTCCTACTCTACCTCTCAGCTGATGCAACTGCGACAACCCGAAACGTTCGGCGTTGTAGATAATCATAATCGTCGCGTTGGGTACGTCCACGCCCACTTCGATAACCGTTGTAGAAACCAAGCAATCGAATTCTTTTTGCTTAAAAGCGCGCACAATTTCCGCTTTTTCCTTATCTTTCATGCGCCCGTGCAACAGTCCAAAACGTACGGTAGGCAATTTTTCTTGCAGTTCTTCGTACAGTTCCTTTACGCTGACAATAGACCCTTCTTCATCATCGTCGATTTTTGCGCATACAAAGTATGCCTGTTTACCCAAAGCCGTTTGTTCCTTGACGTATTTCAGCATATCCCCGTATTTACTTTCGGGGATAATGCTTGTCGCTACTTCTTGGCGCGCCTTAGGTTTGTCCGTAATCGTCGTTACGTCCAAATCCCCGTAAAAAATCAAAGACAGCGTACGGGGAATCGGCGTTGCACTCATAACCAGCATATCCACACTTTCGCCCTTTTCCGCCAAAGCGTTGCGCTGTGCCACGCCAAATCGGTGCTGTTCGTCGCAGACGATAAAGGCAAGACGGGGCATTTGCACGTTGTCTTGTAACACGGCGTGCGTACCGCAAATAATATCGATTTCCCCTGCGATAAGCGCGGTTTTCATTTCGCGTTTTTCCTTTGCCGTCATACCACCCGTAAGCATACCCACTCTATACTCGGGAAAATACTTTTTCAAAATGGCGTAGTTTTGTTCGGCAAGTACTTCCGTCGGCGAAAGATATGCCGACGTATATCCGCTTTTTACCGCCATAAAAATACCGCAAAGCGCAACCGCCGTTTTACCGCTACCTACGTCGCCTTGCAACAATCTGTTCATCTTCGTCGGCGAGCGCAAGTTTTCAAAAATATCGTTTACCGCTTGTTTTTGCCCGTCCGTAAATTCAAAACCAAACCGCCCCGCAAACGCCTTCACTTCCGCAGGCGTAACCGTATATTTTCTCGTGCGCGCTTCTTCCTTTCCACCTTTTATAATTTTGAACGCGGAAATCAGCGTAAAATATTCTTCCAGCGCAATGCGCTCGCTCGCCTCGTCTTTCGCTTCTAACGACGTGGGATTATGCACTTCAAAAAACGCCCTTTCCAACGGGGGCAATTTGTATTTTTGTATAATTTTATGCGGAATAACACTGCTGATATCTACTTTGGAAAGAGCCTCTTTTACCGCCGTGCGCACCACCTTTTGCGTCAGCGTGCCTTTCAACGAATAGACGGGCACGATACCCTTTAAGCGGTAATTACTATCCAGCGGTTCAAACGTAGGATTGACAAGGGAGACTTGTCCAAACTTGTTTTGTACCCGTCCGTAAAAGAGATATTCTCCCACTTTCAACTGCTTTAATACGTACGGCTGATTAAACCATACGACGGTAAACGGCATCCCATCTTGCGAACAAAATGCCTTAATTACCTTGCGTTTTCCGTAGGTCACGGGGATAACGCGCGTCACCGAACAGGCAATAAGCACCACGTCGTTATGGTACGCCGTGCGCAAGGAGGCACGCTCGGTCAAATCCAAATAGGCGCGCGGATAGTAGCGGATTAAATCTTCCGCCTCAAAAATACCCATTTTTTGAAATTCTTTCTCGCGCTTTTCGCCGACGTATTTTAATAAGCCTACTCTCATAGTTCGCCTTGCCCGTTAAATCGTAAAGGCAACGTAGCTCTTCGCCCCGTCGCCTTTGTAAATTTTTGTATATTTATGCAATTTATACAATCCTTATTCCAACGAAAGAATATAGTAGTAAACGGATTGACCGCCGTTATGGAAATCGACGTCGCAGTCGGGATATTTTTCCGAAATGGTAGCGCAAAGCGCTTCTGCGTCTTCTTCTTTTACGTCTTCGCCGTAGTACAGCGTAATCATTTGATGATACTCTTCTTTCATCTTGTCAATGAGTTTGAGCGTCGTTTCTTCTACCGATTGCGATTTTGCCAAAATCTTCTTATCGTCCAAGCCGATAATATCGCCTTCCTTAATCGAGAACCCGTTCAGCGACGTGTTACGTACTGCGTACGTAATTTGACCTGCTTTTACGTTATCGAGCGCGTGAATCATATTCGTCTTGTTTTCTTCCGCGCTTGCCTCGGGGTTAAATTCGAGAGCCGCCGCATATCCTTGCGGTACGTTTTTGGTGGGGATAACGTGAATCGTCTTATTTTCCACAAGTGCTTTCGCTTGTTCAGCCGCCAAAATGATATTTTTGTTGTTGGGGAATACGAAAATGTGTTCCGCATTGATTTTTTGCGCCGCCGTTGCGATATCGCTTGCCGAAGGGTTCATAGTTTGTCCGCCTTCGATTACGCGGTCCACCGACAAATCTTTGAAAATTTCCGAAAGTCCCGTGCCCGTACAAATGGCAAGCATACCCATTTCTTTCTTTTCCGATTCGAGCTTGGCTTTGAGTTGGCGGTTTTGTTCCAACATATTTTCAATTTTCGGTCTATCCAACTCCCCAAGTTCCAACGCATAGGTAAGCGCTTTGCCAGGTTGGTTGGTATGCACGTGCACTTTGACAAGTTCCAAATCCCCGATGCAAATTACACTGTCGCCGATAGCCATTAAACGTTCGCGCAGTCTATCGATTGCGGAAATCGTCGTACTCTTTTTAATATTAATAATGAAAAATTCGGTGCAGTAAGCGTATTGAATTTCGCCGAGTTCCATATTGATAATGCTGGAATTGTCGCCAAAATCTTCTTCCGAACCTTCATTTGACACTTCGGTAATGCTATCAACGACTTCTTCACCCGTAAGTTCGGACGCAAAGCCCTTGATAATCGTCATAAGACCTACCCCACCCGAGTCCACAACGCCCGCTTTTTTCAATACGGGGAGCAGTTCGGGGGTAAGCGCAAGCGCTCTTTCGCCTTCTTCGATAACGTCTTTGAAAAATTCTTCAAATTCTTTTTTCTTGCCTGCAATTTTAACGGCGTGTTCGCTCATCATACGGATAACCGTCAAAATCGTACCTTCTTTGGGAACGGAAACGGCGCCGTATGCTACTTTCGTACCTTGTTCCAAAGCCTTAGCAAACGTTTTGGTATCCGCTTCTCTTTCGCATTTTGCCAAAACGGAGCAAATGCCTTTCAAAATTTGGGATAAGATAACGCCCGAGTTCCCACGTGCGCCACGCAGTGCACCACGCGAAACCGCGTTACAAACTTCGGCAAAAGCGTTGGATTGACAAGCCGTCAATTCCTTTACCGTCGATTGCATCGTCAAAGACATATTCGTACCCGTATCGCCGTCGGGTACGGGGAAAACGTTAAGCGCATCTACTTTCGCGCGGTTAATCTCTAATTGTTTTGCGCCGACTAATATCATTTTTCTAAATTCGGTGCTATTTATCGTTTTATGCATTAGAAAATGCTCCTTAATTTCGTATTTAACAAGCGCCTATTATAGGCGGAAGTACGCGTTACAAAGCCACGAAATATGTAACTTTGCGTACGAGAAAAAGCGCAAGAGATACTATCTTGCGCGCAACTTACAGTTTAACGCCGATAACGTTTACGTTGACAGTGGCAACAATCATACCCGTAAAAGCTTCTACTTTGTACTTGATTGCCTCTTTCAACGATTCCGCTACCGCGTTTATGGAAACGCCGTATTTGATAACGACGTAAACGTCAATAAAAATTCTGTTTCCCGAAGTGGTAACTTTGATACCACGACCACCGCCGTCTTTTTTGAAAAGATGCGCCAAAGTGTCCGTAAAACGGCGCGAAACCATCTCCACGATACCGTAAGACTCCATCGCAGAGTGGGACGCAACTTTTGCAATAGCAACGTCGGATATGGAAATTTTGCCATAAGCGTTGTTTGTAGTAACTGCCATTCTCAATTCTCCAAGGTCCATTTTATTGTACTACATTTCCGCCTGTTTTGCAAGTACTTTTACAATTTTTTCTTAATATTTTTTATTTTTTGTCTTTTTTAGGCGTATTTTTGATTGCTTTTTCTACGCAAAAATGCTATATTAGTATTGCTCGTTGAGAAGACGCGTATTTTTATGCAGGAAACGGAGCTCTGTTTCCACTTTGAAATGAAATAATTTCCATTAGCGGAGGTGTCAATATGTCTAGAGTAT
>JAFVOG010000030.1 GCA_017505945.1 Clostridia bacterium | reverse complement strand
ATTTTTGCGCAAGCGGGGGTGTCGTCCGCGAAACTGTTGCGGTTTTGTGAACACGTTTGTAAAACGGGGGCGGAGTTTTTAGAAGGAATTCCCTGTACGATAGGCGGTGCGTTGTATATGAACGCTGGGGTTGCAGGCGCGTATATCGGGGATATCGTGCGTTTCGTAAAGGTATATTATCGTGGAAAAGTTTCAATTCTAAGTGTAGAAGATTGCAAATATGCCTATAAAAGCAGTGTGTTTATGCAGGACGATTTTCTCATTTTAGGGGCAAAACTGTCTTTGTTGGACGCTACGAAAACGGAAATTTTGGAAAAAAAGGCTACGTATAAAGCAAGGCGTGCACATTTGCCCAAAGGAAAAAGTATGGGTTGCGTATTCAAAAATCCGCAAGGCATATCCGCAGGAAAATGGATTGAAGGCGCAGGATTAAAGGGCTTGCGCATCGGCGGGGCAAAAATTTCAGAAGAACATGCAAATTTTATTATTAACGAAAACAATGCCACTACGGCAGACGTCAAACAACTTATCAGTGTTATTAAAAATGCCGTACGAATACAATACGGCGTAGAATTGCAAGAAGAGATACGCTATTTAGACTAAAAACGGAGAAAAACAAGTGATTTTAACGGGAGATTACCATACGCACAGTCCATATTCGCACGGAAAGAGTACGATTGCGGAAAATGCACAACGCGCGGCTGAAATAGGACTTAAAGAAATTGCGATAACCGACCACGGTTATACGCATATTATGTTTGGGCTAAAACGCCGTGAAACGGAGGCGTATTCCCGTGAATGTGCGGAAGCGCAAGAAAAATACGGCGTGCGCGTTTTGGTGGGGATTGAGGCAAATATTTTGGGCGTAGAAGGCAGGTCTGACTTGACCGAACGCGATTTTGAAAATTTCGACGTCTATTTTGCAGGAAATCACGTGGCGGCACGCTATCAAGGATGGAATAATTTTTGGCGCTACGGTATGGGGAACGTTATTCCAAGAAAGCTGGGCTTTAAGCCGACGTCGGCATTGATAGAAAGAAATACGAAAGCGTATATTAACGTTATCAAAAATAATCCGATAGACGCGGTAACGCACTTAAATTTTCTTTGCCCTGCTAATGCAATAGAAGTGGCAAGATGTGCCGAAGATTACGGCACCTATATCGAACTCAATTCCAAGAAGACGCATCTAACGGACGACGAGCTTTGCGATATGGTACAAAAAACAGGGGTTCGCTTTATCGTCAATTCGGATGCACACCACGTTAGAAGAGTGGGGGATACCGCACTGGTGGAAGAACAACTCGCAAGGGTTGCTTTTCCGATGGATAGAATTGATAACATTGACGGTAGAATGCCGAATTTCCGTTTTACCGCGTTTAAGAAAGGGCTTTAATCGCTTATATGAATTTTACTGGGGATATTAAAAAAGAAATCATACATCGTTCTGAAAAATGGAGCGAGAGTGAAAAACGCGCCGCGTTATCGGCGTTTTTCCGTACAAGCGGAACTTTGGGTGTACAAGACGGTACGCCCACGTTTTTCCTTGTCAGCGAAACGGAGATGGTAGCGGAACGTTTTATGCAAATTTTTGCCGACTTGTTTGGGGTAGAACTTGTCGTATCCCACGCGACTATGGATAGGATGAGCGGTAGGGACAAGCTTGTTTTGTCGTGCCCACTTCTTACGTCGCAAACGGCGTTACAGCGTTTGGGACTTTGGCAAGAAAGTAAAGTCGATTTTAGACAAGGCGTACTGCCGTCGTTGGTAAAAACGGAAGACGACCAAATTGCTTATATCCAAGGCGCGTTTTTAGGGGGCGGTAGTTGCAATACGCCTAAAAACGGGGCAGGGTATCATTTAGAGCTTGTGTTTATAGAAAAAAAGACGGCGCAAAACGTACGGCGTATTTTGGACGAGCTTGGTGTTTTTGCTAAACTGATTACACGCAAAGAAACGTACGTCCTGTATATAAAAAGCAAGGAAATCATATCCGACTTTTTGGCAATTTGTGGCGCGGACGGTGCTTTGAAAAAGTTTGGCGCAATTTTAGAAGAACGAGACGTTGCTAACCAAAACAACCGCGCAAGAAATTGCTTTTCAGGTAATGCGGATAAAACGGCAATCGCGTCGGTAAAGCAAGTAATGGCAATACAAAAATTGACGGATAATAACGCATTGTCCGATTTAAGCGAAGATTTACGCTTACTTGCAAGGACGCGCCTTGCTTATCCTGAAATGAACTTGCGAGAGCTTGCGGAAAAGCTAAACGTCAGCAAAAGTTGCTTAAACCACCGTATGCGCAAGCTGATGCAAATTGCGGACGAATTAGAAGATTAACGAAGAAAGGAAAACGATTATGACGGATTTCGTACATTTACATTTACATACGGAATACAGCCTGTTGGACGGTGCTGCTCGTGTAAAAGATATTGTTTCGCATTTGGTGAAAAACAATATCAACGCGTGTGCTATTACCGACCACGGGAATATGTTTGCGTGCTTGCAGTTCGCGGAAGAATGCGTTAAAAAAGGAATAAAATACATTATAGGTTGCGAACTGTATGCCGTGGACGACCATTTAAGCAAGGTCCACGGTGTTAAAAACGAGCATATCGTTTTGCTTGCTAAAAAT
>JAFVOG010000029.1 GCA_017505945.1 Clostridia bacterium | reverse complement strand
GCGAATAACCGTTGGAGTGTACACCCGTCGATTTTAAACCGATCAATACGTCGCCGGGTTTGATGTCCTTACCGTTGATAACCTTTTTCTTGTCTACGATACCTACCGCAAAACCTGCGAGGTCGTATTCGCCGTCGGGATAGAAACCGGGCATTTCCGCCGTTTCACCGCCGATAAGCGCACAGCCCGATTGACGGCAACCTTCCGCAATACCCTTTACCACTTCCGCTTCCGATTCGGGATACAATCTACCGCAAGCATAATAATCCAAGAAAAACAAGGGCTTTGCGCCTTGGCAAACGATATCGTTTACACACATAGCCACCGCGTCGATACCGATAGTGTCGTGTTTTTCCAACACGAACGCATATTTAAGCTTCGTACCTACGCCGTCCGTACCTGCAACGAGTACGGGTTCTTCCATCTTTTCGCCTGCAATGGAGAAAAAGCCACCAAACGAGCCTAAATCCCCGATAACGTTATCCGTGTACGTGGATTTTACGTGTTTTTTCATCAGTTCTACCGCTTTGTAGCCTCTGGTTACGTCTACACCGCTGTCTTTATAAGAAATTGCCATAATATTATCTATCTCCGTTTATTTTTTATCTTTTCATTAAAATACGCTAAGCTGTTCGTCCGTAGGCAAGCCTTCCGAAATCTTTCTATCGAACTTGTCGCGTTCCCGTTCTTCGGGTACTTCCGTGGGATATTTCCCATCAAAGCAAGCCGCACAGTATCCTTTGCAGGTACCGCTTGCGCCAAGCTTAAACACGTCTTCTACGGGCAAGAATCCAACCGAATCCGCACCGAACAGTTTCGTCATTTCTTCCACCGTATAATTGCAAGCCACCAGCACGTCTCTCGACGCGATATCCGTACCGTAATAGCAAGGATTTAAGAACGCAGGAGCAGAAGAACGAATATGAATTTCTTTCGCGCCTGCATCGCGGAGCAATTTTACGATTCTTGCACAAGTCGTACCGCGCACAATCGAGTCGTCTACCAAAATAACTCGTTTGCCACGCACCGTTTCCGCCACGGGGTTCAGCTTAATTTTTACTTTATCTTCACGAACGTTTTGACCAGGGTCGATAAACGTTCTGCCGATATATTTATTTTTGATAATGCCCAAGCCGTACGGGATACCCGATTCTTCCGAATACCCGATAGCCGCGTCAATCCCCGAATCGGGCGCACCGATAACGACGTCCGCTTCTACGGGGTGCGCCTTCGCCAAAAACGCACCTGCGCGCTTTCTTGCAAGGTGAACCGAACAACCGCAAATGTTGGAGTCGGGACGGGCGGTATATAAATACTCGAATACGCAAAGGCGTTCGGGTTTTTCTCCGCAATGGTCCTTTATCGAACGTACGCCGTCTTTGGCAAACACTACGATTTCGCCAGGCTCAATTTCTCTTACGAACGTTGCGCCTACTACGTCGAGCGCGCAAGTTTCGCTTGCCAACACGTATTCGCCGTCGTCACGCACACCGTAACAAAGTGGATGCATACCGTTTGCGTCACGCGCCGCGATAAGCTTTTGCGGTGACATCACGAGCAACGCAAACCCACCTTCAAACTTACTCACCGCGCGGTTGATAGCTTCTTCAATAGACGGGGCGTTAATCCGTTCTTTCGTAATTACGGTTGCCATAACTTCCACTTCGTTTGCCGTATGGAAGATATGCCCTTGCATTTCCAGTTCGTTTCTAAGCGACATATAATTAGAAAGTCCACCGTTATGCGCAATCGCAAGTCGTCCTTTTACGTGGTTCACAAGCATAGGTTCTGCGTTGATTCTATCTTTCGTTTTACTCGTTCCATAGCGAATATTTCCCACCGCCATTTGACCAAGACCGAGCTTTTCAATAATATCTTGAGAAAATACCTCGTTTACAATCCCCGAATCTTTATACGAGTGGAATACACCGTCGTCGTTGACGGTAATACCGCAACTTGCTTGTCCCCTGTGTTGCAAAGCGTATAATCCGTAATACGTACTGGACGCAACGTTTGCCGTTTTCGTTCCAAAAATACCGAACACTGCCATATATTTTCGTTACACTCCTTTTCGAAACCTTACAACAATTCTTGCAACGCTTTGTCATCCGCGTTGATTTTGTCTTGCATTGCTTTTTTATACGCCACCAGTTGTTCGTCGATTTCGGGGTACTTAATCCCCAAAATTTGCAACGCCAAAAGTCCTGCGTTTTCGCCACCGTTTACCCCTACCGTCGCAACAGGAATTCCCGAAGGCATTTGAACGATAGAAAGCAAACTATCCAAACCGCCCATCATATCCGTTTTTACGGGCAAACCGATAACGGGGAGCGTCGTCATTGCCGCAATAACACCGCCAAGGTGTGCCGCTTTACCTGCCGCACAAATGAGTACCTCCATACCGTTTTCTTTCGCCTTGGACGCAAATTCGTGCGCCTCATCAGGAGTGCGGTGCGCGGAGATTACGCGAACTTCCGTTTCTACCCCAAATTTTTTCAAAACGTTTACCGCAGGCTTTACCACGTCGAAATCCGATTTACTGCCCATTAAAATACCGACTTTTTTCATATTTTTCTCCTTTGAAAAACTAAAAATAGGTGCAACGACGTTGCACCTATCCTATTTATTTCATTTGTTGTACGATATGCGATTTCGTACCAAAAAAAGGCGTGCTACACCCTACGCAAGACGTCTTTTTTCGTACGGTTGTACTTTTGCGCAAGTGTTTCATAGATTAGCCCTTCTTTCGTCGCACTCTTCGTTTTGCTCAATCTTTTCCCTACGCTTAATATTATAACAAAATTATTTGAAAATTGCAAGTGAACGAACGCACTTTTTTTCGTTTTTCACTCACTTTTTTGTTCCATTTTATCAAAGCGACGTCTATTCGGCGTATTCCGCAATGTACGGCAAGTTTCTATACCGTTCGCCACAGTCTAAACCGTATCCGATTACGAATAAATCGGGAATGGTAAACAGCGACATATCCGCCTTAAAATCCACTACTCTGCGCGAAGGCTTATCGAGTAACGTTACCACACGCAAAGACGCAGGATTGCGAGATTTTAATACTTTAACGATATCGTTTAACGTTCTACCCGTATCAATAATATCTTCTATGATAATCACGTGACAATCGGTAATATCTCTATCCAAATCCATCGTGATACGAACTACCCCCGAAGAAGAAGTACCTTCATAATAGCTTTTTGCGCACATAAACGCAATTTCGCAAGGCACGCTTACCGCACGGCAAATATCCGCCATAAACACGAATGCACCTTTTAAGATGCTCACGAGCACAATGGGCTTTCCGTCGTAAATATCGTCGATGTACCGTCCCGCTTTTTGAATAGCGGAACGGATTTCATCTTCGCCGATAATAACCTTTTTAATTCGAGCTTGATATTGTTTGATTTGCTCTTCTTTTTGCATAATGATACCTTACAATTACAACGTGGTAGGAACGAAGAAATATACGCAGAACAAAACGGAAACGACGATAGCCACGATAGAAACGTTCCAAACGGGTTTTTCGCCTTTCGTAATTGCCGATTTAATCAGTTCTACTACGTAAGAAATTGCGGACATCAACGTGTACGAAATCATACCAACGCCGATACCTTTGGTAATCGAATAGGAAAGTACCATAATGATAATGGTAAGGAACGCCGACGTTGCGTTTACCGCGTCGGTAAAGTCGATATTCTTAACGTTGTTTTTCATCATCAAAACGCCCACGTAGATAAGAGCAGACGCCGTTGCAGCCGAAGGAATGGTCGCAAACACGGGCATAATGAAAATGGCAAGGAAGAACATACAAGCCGTCGTAAACGCCGTAAGCCCCGTTCTACCGCCTGCCGATACGCCAGCCCCCGATTCTACGAACGTGGTAACCGTGGACGTACCGAGCATTGCGCCCGTACAGGTTGCAATAGAGTCTGCAATCATAATCTTTCCGTAGTTGTACGGCTTATTGTTTTCGTCAGACAACAATCTATTACCACCGCAACAACCTACAATCGTACCCATCGTATCGAACATATCAATCATACACATTGTGATGATGAGCATAATGATAGTAAACAACGAACCAGCAGGGAAACCGTCACTAAACACGGAAGTAAACGAGCCGAATACGCTACCTTCGCCAACCGAGAAGAAGTTTTTGAAGTTTTCCCAGAATTTCCAAGAAATTTGTTCCGTACCAGCAAGCACACTCAAATTGGTAACACCAAGGGGAATACCTACAATGGTAGCGATTAAGATACCGATAATAACCGAGCCTTTAACTTGAATTTTGTCCAAAATAGCAATCGCAAACAAGCCTACGAACGCTACGACAGCCGTCTTTGCAGCCGCCCACGTACCCGTTGCCGCGAGATAATTAACGACTTGGTCACCCCAACTTGTAAAATCGACAAACGCAACTTGCGTATAACCGTTCGTTACGATAATACCTGCGTTTTGGAAACCGATATAGGCAATAAACAAGCCGATACCTACGGAAATTGCACTTCTAACCGCAACAGGCATACCGTCGAACACGAGTTCGCGGAACGTTTTGCCTTTGATTTGAATAACGGATAAGAGTAAGAATACAATACCCGAAATCAAAACCATCATAAACGCTTGCCCGATAGTGAAATTAAACTTATAGGCAAACGCACCTACGCCACCACCGATTACGCTTCCGACGAGAGAGTTCAAGCCCATCCCCGAAGCTTGCGCCAAAGGCATTTTCGCAAGGAACGCCATCAAGAGCGTACCGATAATTGCACCAAACGCCGTTGCCATAAACAACGAAGGCCATCTACCGTCCGCCGTGCCTGCGTACAAAATAGAGTTCGGGTTTACCGTCAAAATGTACGCCATCGCAAGGAAGGTAACGATACCTGCAATTACTTCCGTACGAACGCTCGTTTTCTTGGCAACCGCATCAAAACCTAACGCCTTAAAAAAGCCGTTTTGCTTTTTGGCAGGTTGCTCTGCGCCCTGTTCTTGTTCTACAACAGGTTCATCCAACTTGTCCATAAAAAACCTCCTATGTATGCTATAAGCATAAAATATAACTCTATTCTATCACAGTTTTTTAATAATTGCAACACATTTACCGAAATTTTACTAAAATTCGACAATTATTTTTTAAGCGAAAAATACGCCCAAACGGCAAGCCGTTTGGGCGTGATACTTTATATTTTTACAATAAATCGGGCAAAGCCGTGCCGTTTTCCATTGCCGAAAGGATACTTTCACAAAGCATTAAGCATCTCGGCAAGTGGTAAGGCCCTTTCCAAAGCGAACCCTTTTGCGTATGCGATACCGTACCGTCGCGGTGCAAATACCCGTACCATTCGCCGTACGTTTTATCGGGGAAGTGCGCAAACACGTATTTATGCATTTTATCGTACCATTTTTCGTACTTTTTATCCCCCGTTAAATGCAACGCGGTCAACAGCGCAATCAAGCACTCGTTATGCACCCACCAAAGTTTCATATCGTGTTCTAACTGTTCGCAGGGACGGTTATACAAATCGCGGAAATAATATACCCCACCGTATTTCTTATCCCAACCGATATCAAGCGACCAGTCGAGCATATTCAGTGCTTTTTGCAAAAGCTCGTTATCCCCCGTTTGGTGTGCATAGTTCATCAAAAACCAAGAATTTTCAATGGTATGACCAGGGTTAATCGTTCTGCCCGTGGGGTTATCCAAAATACCGCCGTCTAATTGCACGTTTTCCAACACGCACTTCAAATCTTCCTTATAATGCAGGTTGAGCATATCCGCAATAACGTCTTTGATAATGGCGTCGTAATATTCCGTCTTACCCGAAATTCTTCTCAGCGTTTGCGCCGAGCTTACCAGTACCATAGGATAGGAATTGGAGTGCAAACTGCGTACTTCCGCATTTTCCTTGGGCGTAATTTTGAACGGGTCGCTTGCAGGGTCTTTATAAATGGAATACATCAAATCGAAATACTTTTCCGCAAGAGCCAAATCGTCCGCGTTTTTACGCAAAGCGTAATATTCGGCAAAGCCCACCACAAGGAAACTTTCCGAGAAAAAGTAACGACGTTTTCTAAGCGGTTTTCCGTCCTTAGTTACGGTAAAATACATTCTACCATCCGCGTCGATACAATGCTCTTTAATAAAGCGTGCGCCTGCGTCCGCCGCCGACGCCCATTGTTCGTTTACGCCGTACAAATTGCAAAGCTTAGAAAACGTCCAAAGCGCTCTGCCTTGAAACCAAACGCTTTTATCGTCGTTGTACGACTTCCCTTCTCTATCCACACTTGTGATAAATCCGCCGTATTCCTTGTCGATAAGGTCGGAACGCATCCAGTACGCCACGACGTCGTCCATCAAATGGGCGTGATAAAAATTCTTTAATTTCGCTATTTTTGCTTGTTGCATATTGTTTCTCCGTATTTTCGTGTCGTTTTTGCCCTTTTACAGCCCAAACTCATTTTATTTAGTATAACATATCCGATTATACTTGTCAATCGTGAAAAGATATTTTTTACTATGCAAAGCGCATTTTCTTTTATAACGAAAAGGACGCCCGAGTCGAGCGTCCTTTAACCGTTTTAATCGTCGTATGAAGTCAATTCGTAGCGATTCGTTTCTACAACCGTTTGCGTGACTTTGCTTTGCAAATGGAATTCTTCGATAAAGGAAAGCAACTCCTTTCCCGTTAAGACAAGCTTATAAATTAAGCAATCGACGGCTTTACCCCTATCCATTACCGCACCGATAATACCCACGTCTGCGCCAAGCTCTATCCGCACCCCGTCGTCTAAGCCTTTGATTGTCGTTGACCGCATACTTTGCTCCTTTTTTGGTTAGTTACTTCCTTACCAGCGGAATATTATAATGCATTAAAACCGCCGTAAACGCATTACGAAGCGCCGTTCCGTCGTCGTGAAAGAAAAGTAACGTTTCGCCGTTTTTCCCTATCATCGTAACGCGAATAAATACGGTAGCCGACATTTCCACGCGCGCAACATCGGATATCTTTGCCGATTGCGTTTTCCCGAACGGTTTCACGTACGTAAAGGTTTCATTTTCAAAGCAAAATTTTTCTCTATACCACACGTATAAACCGAACACGGAAATCAAAAGCGGTATAGAAAGCCCCAACAGTGCCACCAACCAGATTCCCCAGTCAAACGAGAATATGAGCCATAAAACGGTGATAACGATAGACCCTATCCCACCGAACGCAAGAAAACCGAAAAACGTGTTTCTTTGCCATTTTGGACTTTTTATACAAAAATCATAATGGTTCTCACTCATAAGCATCTCCTTACGTGAAAGCAACTTTACTTGTAAAACACGGCACGCCGTCAAGCTATGCCGTATTTATATATTTATAATACCTTGGATAAAAATTCTTGCAACCTGGGATTTTTAGGATTTTCAAAGAATTCCTTAGGTTCGTTTTCTTCCTTAATTACGCCCTCGTCAATGAACACGACACGGTTGGCAATTTCCCGTGCAAAACCCATTTCGTGCGTAACGATTACCATCGTTAAGCCGTCGTCAGCCAGCGTTTTCATAAGCTCTAATACTTCACCCACCATTTCGGGGTCCAACGCGGAAGTCGGCTCGTCAAAAAGCAACGCTTTGGGATTCATATTCAGCGCGCGCGCAATGGCAATACGCTGTTTTTGTCCGCCCGAAAGCGTAGAAGGATATACGTCTTTCTTATCAAGCAAACCTATTCTTTCCAAAAGCGCTTCTGCGTCTTTCGTTGCCTGCTCTTTCGTCTTTAATTTAAGCTCTACGGGAACGAGTATCATATTCCCCATTACCGTGAGATTATTGAACAGGTTGAAGTGTTGGAACACCATACCCATTTTGGCCCGACCTTGATTGATGTCGATTTGGTGTTGCCGTTCAAATTCTTTACGCGCCTTTTTATCGTCCAAGCCTTCGTGTAACGACGGGTC
>JAFVOG010000002.1 GCA_017505945.1 Clostridia bacterium | reverse complement strand
CCATAGTCAACCACCTTTCCAATGGTTGCCGAAGTGATTGCTATATGACTTCCAGTTGGCGCAATCACACAACCACCAGAGCCTGTTACCGTCCACTGTGCTTGTGGCGGACGAGTGTTACCAAGTTCCAAAGGATAACGGTATTGCCTTTCCGCTGACGAGAAATGGCTTCCTGTCGCCGCGACAATATTTTTATAATATCCTGCATTCACAAACGACGCGGCAACCGCCATACTCTCCGCCATTGTAGAACACGCTCCGTAAACACCCAAGAACGGAAAATCAAAATCCCGCGCAGCAAAGCTTGCCGAAATAATTTGGTTAAGCAAGTCACCCGAAATTAAAAGGTCAATTTCTTTTTCTGTCATTCCTGAATTTTCAATTGCCTTTGTAATTGCATAAGAAAGCATTTTGCATTCAGCTTTCTCGTAGGTACTTTCCCCAAACATATCGTCCGTCAAAGTTTTATCTACATACTTACCTACAACCCCCGCACTCTCTTTCGGTCCGACAATTGTTCCGGTGCCTATTATTCTTGGTTTTTTATCAAAAAAGATTGTGTTCATCAAATAAACTCCTACTTTTACTATTTTGCCACTCTTTGCCAAAACTATGCAAAATTAACTGTTTTTTTCCTAAGTTTTAAATTAAAACCACTTGGTTTTTTTCAGTAAAATTGGCGTGATTTTTACACCACGCCAATATGTAAGTTTTGCCTTTATTTATAAGGGATTTCGCCTCCTTTTGTATATAGATTTTCGTTGTTAAAATTCACAGGAAAACTTACTATATCCCTATTATACCAATGTCGGGCGCCATAGCCGAGCCCATATTATTGACGTCGGTAATCCCAAAATCCACCACTTTGCCAAACGTTGCGGACGTGATTGCAATATTGCTCCCCGTGTTCGCAATCACACAGCCCCCTGCGCCCGTCACCGTCCATTGTGATTGTGGCGGACGGGTATTGCCTAGTTCCAACGGGTATCTATACTGTCGTTCCGCCGACGAAAAATGACTACCCGTTGCCGTAACGATATGGCGATAATACCCTGCGTTGACGAACGCGGACGCAATCGCCATACTCTCCGCCATCGTTGAACACGCGCCGTACACACCCAAAAAAGGGAAGGTAAAATCCCTTGCGGCAAAACTGGCGGAAATGATTTGATTGAGCAAATCCCCTGCAATCAGCATATCTACGTCCGTTTCCGTAAGCCTTGCGTTTTTTATCGCTTGGGAAATAGCGTACGACAGCATTTTACATTCCGCCTTTTCGTACGTACTCTCCCCAAACCTATCGTCGGCAAGCGCCGTATCGACAAACTTGCCCACGACACCTGCGCACTCCTTCGGTCCTGCGATTGTGCCCGTACCGATAATTCTCGGTTTGTTTTCAAAAAAAATCGTTTGCATCGTTCTTCCTTATAATAATAAATAGATAATCCCCACAAGCGTACCTGCCAAAACGCCAAACACGATAATCGGCCCTGCCACGATAAACATTTTCGCAGCTAATCCGTACACCATACCTTCCGTCTTAAACTCAATCGCAGGCGAAGCCACGCTGTTAGCAAAACCCGTAATCGGCACAATAGAACCTGCGCCCGCGTTTTTCCCTATCCTGTCGTACACCCCAAAACCCGTAAGTAGCGTACCTAAAAAAATCAGACAAACGCTTGTCGCGCCTGCAAGTTCCGTTCCTTCCAGACCAAACACGTTCTCCAAAAAAATACGAAAAAACTGTCCTATACAGCAAATAAGCCCACCTACCAAAAACGCACGGAAACAGTTTTTGAAATGCTGAGTCGGTGGGTCAAACGAACGCACGTAATTGATATAATTTTCGTTATAATTCTTCTTATTCTTGCCCGTCAACGCGTACCTACCCCCTTATTTTTACTTTCTTCCCCTGTTTTTATTGTAGGAAAACACGTTTCCCTCTCGTCTCGCGTTTTCCCTTCGCCGTTAAAAATGCGTACTCTTTTCATATCCTTACTATGCGGAAACGCATAAAAATTATACGAAAAAACCGCCCTGCGGAAAATTCCGCAGGGCGGTTGTTATTTGATTTTTATCCCACAAGCAAGGTTAACACCATAGTTTCGTTAACGACGTACTCGCTTTCGCCTTGATAGGTTACGCCAAACGAGATTCCCACTTCTATCACTTTGCTTGCTACGGAGCGTATATTATAAAGGATTACGTTCGACAAACGCCCTTGCAAGCGTTACGTCGTCCGTATATTCGATTTCCGAGCCAACGGGAATACCGTGCGCAAGACGCGTCACTTTAATATCCAACGGCTTAATAAGCTTAGCAAGATACATAGCGGTAGCGTCCCCCGAAACGTCGGGGTTGGTAGCGATAATCACTTCCTTCACGTCGCCCGATTGCAATCTTGCAAGCAATTCGCGGATACGGATATCGTTAGGTCCTATCCCCGAAAGAGGGTCGATAACGCCGTGTAAAACGTGATATACGCCCTTAAATTCGCGCAACTTTTCAATCGCCAAAACGTCCTTGGGCTCTTTGACGACGCAAATGACGTTTTTCTCACGCACCTTGCAAATCGCACATTCGTCTTCTTCGGTAAAGTTACCGCAAACCTTGCAATACCGCACCTTGCGTTTTACGCCCAAAATGGCGTCCGCAAACGCCTTGGCTTCCGCTTCGGGCATATCGATAATTTTATAGGCGTACCGCTGTGCCGTCTTTTTGCCCACGCCAGGTAATTTGGAAAACTCGTTAACAAGTTTCCCTATCGGCTCGATAAAAATTTCCATTACGTTCTCCGTTTATGCTTACAGCATACCGCCAAGTGCGCCCATATTGCCGTACTTGCCCATCTTTTCTTCATATACCTTGTCCGCCTTTGCGTACCCGTCGTTGATTGCCGCCATAATCAAATCTTCCAGCATTTCCACGTCGGTAGGGTCCACAATACTTTCGTCAAGTTCAATCCCGTTGATAATCTTTTTCGCGTTCATATATACGACAACCGCTTCGCCTGCCGCCGTACCTACCACTTCCCAGTCTTCCAACAGTTCCGCGGTTTTTTCCATTTCTTCTTGCATCTTTTGCGCTTGGCGCATCAAGTTTTGCATATTGTTGTTGCCACCCTTAAATCCTGCCATTTGTATTTTCTCCTATTATTTAATTTCTATTTTCGCGCCCTTAAACGTTTGGGCAATCTTTTCAATTCCTTGTTCCGCCACGTTGACTTTCTTCCCTTTCATCCGCACGGCAAACCCGTTCTCATCTACTCCTATCAGGGAAAAGGACTCCGTAATCAACTGATAATGCTCGGGTCTTGTCAACGAACGATAAATGGTATCGCTATCCGTAATCAGCGTCAATACGCCGTCTTCGTACGCGCAATCCAAATCCATACACATTGCAAACAGCACCGCGTTTTTTCCCGTTTTTCGGAGCGCACGCAAAAACGTCCCAAAAACCGATTTTGCATCCCCCGTTTGCATACGCACGGGTTTTACCACGGGCGCAGGCTCTTCGGGTTGTTGTTTCTTAGGTAAATCGTACGCACCGCCAAATTGCATTTCTTCGGGCGGAGCTTCCAAGACGGGGGGCATAGGCTCTTCGTCTTCTACCTCCACTTCTTCCACACGTTCCACTTCCACTGGCTTTTCCACCTTGACTTCGGGAACAAGCACGGATTGCGGTTGTGCTTGCGCCACGTAACCGCCAGCCACTTTCTTTTCCAAATTCGCAATTCTTGCCAACAACGTTTCCATATCGTAATCGGCTTGGGGCATACTTGCTTTTAATACCGCCGTTTCCAAAACCACACGGGGGGATGCGGAGTATTTGAGCGTTTGTTCCGTTTCCGCAAAAATTTGCGTCACACGAAGAAGTGCGTGCCCGTCCGCATTTTTCGCCACGCGCAACACTTCCTTATACGTTTCGTCGGGCATAGCCAAAATTTGTTTGCCGTCCCTGCACGTCCTTGCCACCATACACGCGTTTAAGAAATTCATCACGTCTTTAATCAATACGCCGACGCTTTTCCCTGCGCGCAAAAAGTGCTCTACGCCTTCAAACGCCTCTCCCGCATTGCCCAACAGCGTCGCTTCACAAAACTTTGCCACCGCGTCAAAATCTGCTCCGCCAAGCACGGCGTTTACGTCCGCATACGTGAGTTTTCCACTCGAATACGAAACGCAGGTATCCGCAATCGACAGCATATCGCGTACGCTACCTGCCCCAGCCCTTGCCAAAGCGGTAACGGCTTCCGGTTCGTACTTTTTACCGATACTGTCCAAAACGAAACGCAATCGCTCTTCCAAATCCGCTTGGGGAATCAGCTTAAAATCAAAGCGCATACAACGGGACAAAATGGTTGCGGGAATCTTCGCTGATTCCGTCGTAGCCAAAATAAACACAGCGTGCGCAGGCGGTTCTTCCAACGTTTTCAAAAGCGCGTTGAACGCACCCGTGGAGAGCATATGCACTTCGTCGATAATATACACTTTATATCTACCGCCAACGGGGGGATATTGCACCTTTTCGCGTAAATCACGCATTTCGTCCACACCGTTATTCGACGCCGCGTCGATTTCGTTGATATCCAAGTTGGACGGGTCGGCAAGCGCACGACACGCCGAACACTTTCCACAAGGCGAACCGTCTATGGGCGATTCACAGTTGATTGTAGCCGCAAAAATTTTTGCAATACTCGTTTTACCCGTACCGCGCGGACCGCAAAATAAATACGCGTGTCCGATTCTATCCGTTGCTATTTGATTTTTGAGTACCGTTACGATATGTTCTTGCCTTACGACTTCGTTTAACGTCGTGGGCCGAAACGCACGGTATAAAGCCAAATACGCCATACTATCTCCTTTTTACTTTTCTTCTTTTGCCTTTAACGCCTTACGCAATTTTTGTTTACTCCGTTGCACGGCGTTATCTACGCTTTTGGGGGTTTTGCCCGTCGTTTCGCAAATCTCGGCACAGCTTGCCCCGTCCATATACATCGTAAACACCTTAAATTCCACGTCCGTCAAAATCCGCGACATCATTTTATTGAGTTCCCGTCTATCGTCGTCACAAATCATCTTCTCGTCGGGGTCTTGCAAATCGGACGGCATTTCCCCGTCCGCAATGGACACGTAATTGTGCATAGGCGCGTTTTTCCTACTGCTTGCCTTTTTCACCGCGTCCATAATTTTACGGGAAACGCAAAGGGTGGCAAAGCTTTTGAACTTGCCCTTATCCGCCTGGTATTCGCCTACGGCTTGGCAAAGCCCTATCATCCCTTCTTGGATTAAATCTTCCGTTTCTCCACCTATTAAAAAATACTTCCGCGCGAAAAATAAAACGACGCTACGGTAACGGATAAGTAATTCTTCTTCCGCAAGCTTATCTCCGCCCTGTGCTAGCGCAATACATTCTTCGTCCGTCTTTACGGTATAATTCGACATCGTGTTTATCCCTTTCTACTGCGTACCACTTCGTACGCCGCCACGCCAAGCGCAACCGACGCGTTTAACGAATTGACTTTACCAAATAACGGCATAGAGAGTACCTTGTCGCATTTTTCTTTGGTCAAACGTTTCACTCCGCTATCTTCGCCACCGACGACAAGCGCCACGTTCCCGTTAAAATCCTGTGCGAAAATATCTTCGCCACCTGCTTCCAACGCATACACCCAGTACCCGTTTTTTTGCAACGTTTCCACCGCTTGGTTCAAGTTTGCCACTTTCGCCACTTTCAAATGCTCCGCCGCGCCCGCCGAAATACGGATAACCGCTTCCGTCACCGACGCACTGCCCGATTTTGGAATCACCACGCCGTCCGCGCCCGAACACTCCGCCACACGAATGATACTCCCCAAATTATGCACGTCTTCAATGCCGTCGCAAAGCACGATAAAACCGCCCTTTTCGCTCTTTTTCTCCGCGATAATATCGTCCAAATCGTAGTATTCGTAATCGGTGGTAAACGCAATCACGCCTTGGTGCCTACCCGACACGCTTTCTTTATCCAAAACGCGCTTGTCCACAAATTGTACGCGAACGTTCTTTTTTCTCGCCTCGGCAAAAATCATCATAGCCGAACCTTGCGCGCCTTTTTCAATAAGAAGTTTATCTATGTTTTTCCCCGTTTTCAGCAGTTCTAAAACTGCGTTTCTTCCTTCCGTTTTCATACCGTTCTCCTATGGCTTATACGGTTTACTGTCCGCTTGTCCGCGAAGTTCACTCTCTTCCAAAAATCCCAGTAAATGCGCAATCCTTTGCGTATCCCCAGCCAAATACAAATACCCAAGCACCGCCTCAAAGCCCGTCGAACGGGCGTATTCGCCCGCATCGGCATTTTTACTTTTGGTTGCTTTTTTCGCATTTCTTCCGCGCTTATACACGTCTTCTTCGTCCTGCGAAAATTCGGATAATATTCTTTCCAAAAACGCACTTTGTCCCTTTGCGGACAACACCTGCGACGCCGTCTTTTGCAGGTTGGACGCTTTCCCCGTGTTGGAACGCACCAACTTCTCCCGTACGTACAAAGCGTACACCGCGTCCCCTAAAAAAGCAAGCGTTACGGGATTGATTTTTGCCACGTCCGTCTTTTGCATCCTTTCTCCGTCCACCGTTTTTCCGTCCTTTATATTAACTCACTATGTATTATAACATACTAAGTAGAAAATAACAAGCGTTTACGTCGCACTTTCGCTTAAAAAACGCAACACCCCCGACGCAATCGCCCCTGCGATTTTTTCTTGCCAAACGGCGCTAATCAGCAATTCTTCGTCCAAAGCGTTGGATAAAAAACCGCACTCGACAAGCGCCGAAGGCGCTTGCGTGCATTGTAACATATACAAATCCCCCTTGCTCACTTTCCTGTGTTTTGCCCCTTGCTTTTCATAAATACCGTTGAGCTCCGCCTGTATATATTCAGCAAACGCCTTGTGCTCGTCGTACTCCCCGTTATAAAAAACTTGCGCTCCGCGCGAAGACTTGGACGGGTAGAAATTTTGATGTAGCGAAAGCACGTAAGACGGCTTTTCCCTTTCAATTACTGCCCTTCTCGCCTGCATATCCCTGCGCTTAAATCCCTTGGTAGGCGCGCCGTACAAACCGCCTTGCGTCTTTCTCGTCAACACTACTTCAAACCCCTTTTCTTCCAAAGCGTCCTTCAAGCGGTAGGCAATTTGCAAATTCAAATCGCTCTCTTTCGTTTTCGTCACCCGTCCCACGACTCCGCCGTCCATACCGCCGTGCCCTGCATCTACCACCACTTTCATTTGGCTTACTTCTTCGGAAAACACCGCCTTGGGCGCAAACAACGTTTTCAAACACAGCCCCACCGCCGAAACAAATCCTATCGCAATCACCGTAACATAACAAATAATCCGTTTTTTCATACCCTATCGTATGCGCGCGTAAAAAAGAATATGCCCACGGCATAGATAAACGGTATTCAACGCGTACCTGCCCCAAGTAAAACGGGCGGTTACGCTTACCGTAACCGCCCGTCGTTTTATATCCATTTTCCGTCCGTGTGCATAGGTTTTACGCTTACCGTATCCACATTCGTATCCGTTTGGGCTACGGCCTTTTCAATGCCTTCCACCGCCTTTGGCTCTGCCGTAACCTTTTCAGGTACGGGGCTTTCGGGAATGGGCAAAAACGTAGGCACGCTCGTCTCTCGCATCCAAGCCGTATAAATTTCCCAAGCGTGCTCGGTAACGATACGCGCCACCCCTGCGCCAAGCAGTTTTTTATACGTTTGCAAATCGTTCACCCCCGACACTTCCAACTTGCAACCGCCCGTCAAATCCAAACGCAACCGTTCGCACCCGTCAAAGTACGGTACGCTAAAAAATTGCGCCTTACACTCGCACACCACTCTTGCCAAACGGGAAAGGGACGCAAGCGAATACGCCTTTTCTACACGCACTTTCAAATATGCGTGGCGCACGGCGCGCTTGACCGCCTTGATTTCCTTACGCACTTCGCTGTACCTACAACAATCCATCCAAGACGGCGTAACGACCAACGTAATCTCTTTGGCGTTTTTCCGCACGGCAAGTTTTGCCTCGTACCGTTTTACTTTGGTTGCCGTTTCGCCGTTCCCCCCTATCTGACAGTCCATACGCACTGCACTTTTTCCTAAATAATATTTAGCTTGGAATAATTTGGTGGCAGGCAATCGCACGGCAGGCTGACCAAGCCGTACCGCCCGTTCACACACCCGTTGCACGTCTTCCCCGCCCATCAACGTCGCTTGCGAACGCATAATACCCAGTGCAATTTCGTCCAACTTCTTTTTTCGTTTATACGCGCGGAATTCGTCCGCGTCCTTTTCCCCGATAATCACACCGCCTTCTACGCTTTTTTGCCACTTTTCCGCTTTCGTATATACCTGAGTTTGCATACCTTGATTTTCCATACGTTAATTATGCGACAAACCCCGTCCGCTTATTCCATTTTTATCCATTTTGTGACAGGTATGCAGTTGTATAATGTACTTATGATAAGCTTACTTTCCGCAACCGCGTGGTGGGGAATCCCTGCGCTTGTATCGTTGTTTGCGCTGTGCTTTGTAGGGGTACATATCGCCCTGCTTGCCAAGCGCGGTTTTTTCGTGGACGAACCTCCCGCCCAAGACGAGCCACCGCCCCAAGAAAAAAAGCCCGAATCACCACCCCCGCCTGAACCCGTATATTATATCGTAGAAAAAAAGCGCAAAAGCAAACCCAGCTATTCCGCACCCAAACAAATCAAATTCAAATAAAAAACGCCCGAAAACGCAAGTTTGCGTTTTCGGGCGTAACCGCCTTACTCTTTTTACACGGGTACGAACTCGTTTTTCTCGTCGTCGAATTTTTGCAAATTCCCACCGTCCTGCCATAAGCGTTCGAGATGATAGAACAGCCTTGTTTCATCGTTAAAAATATGCACGATAACGTCGCCGTAATCGACCACCGCCCAGCGCCCGTCGCGTACCCCTTCCGTGCGAGTAGGCGCAAGCCCTAACTCTCTTTCTACAAGTTCTTCCACTCTTTCGCCCATAGCCCGAATTTGCGGAGCGTTGCTACCGCTTGCAATAACGAAATAATCGCATAAATCCGTCTTTTCACGCACGTACAAACAAACGATATCCTTACCGCGTTTATCGGCAAGCGCCTTACACACCGCCAGCGCCAAATCTTTACTGCTTACGTTATTTTCCATAATCTTCTCCTACCGTTTATCTTTTCTATATACAGTATAGCATATTTTAACGCGTTTTTCAATGCGTTGGAGCAATACTTTTTCCCCATTAAGCCAACGGCGTAATGCGCACGCGTACCGTACCGCTACCCGTTGCCTGTACCCGAAAATAATGCGTCGCGTTTGCGGACAAAGAATTTTCATACGTCAACGGCGTCGTGCCCGAAGTCCCTGAAATCAGCGCGGATTGATTAGAATACAGCCTACTCGTCCCCAAATCCACCGTGCTCTCTGCGGAAATTTCTATCCGCACGGGGCTGTCTTCCGTCAAAACGAATTGCACAAACAAATCGTTATACGGAATTAAATTCATTTCGCCCGTGTCGTACACGCCGTCCTCGCCCTTTTCCGCTATCACGCACAAATCCGTCTCGCAAGTTTTGCAATATCCGTAGTCGTTAGGATAATGCTTATGGCTTAAATCCAAGCTACAACCCGAAAGCAACGCCAAGGAAAAAGCCAGCGCCGTAGAAAGAATAAGGGTAATCACTTTCTTTTTCATATCCGCACCCCCTTTTCGTACTATGAGTATAGCATATCCGCACGTATTTGTCAATACCGTAATTTTTTCCATAAAAAAACGGCTTTGCTAAGCAAAGCCGTTTTATTCTTATCCTTACGGGCGAAGTCCCATACCGCCTTCCAGCGTTACCGTTTCGCCGTTCATATACTTGAAATCGGGGTTGGCAAGTTGTACGCATACTCTACCGATTTCCGTTTCAGGGTCGCCAAAGTGTCCGGCAGGGGGCATTTTTACGTTTGCCTTAAACGCGTCGGGGTACGCTTTTTCAAAGTTTTCCAACTGCGCCGTCCAAGCCAAAGGACATACGACGTTGGTATTGATACCGTCCTTTGCCCACTCGGTTGCCGCCACACGCGAAAGACCGCGAATCCCTTCTTTTGCCGCCGCATACGAGCATTGCCCGTAGTTACCGAACAGCCCTGCTCCCGACGCAAAGTTGATGATACTGCCTTGCGTTTCCTTTAAGTAGGGATAACACGCCTTCATATAATAGAACGTCGCGTACAAGCCCGAATACATTGCCAAATCGAACTGTTCGGTGGTGTGCGATTGAATAGGCACGCCCGACGCCGAAGCTTGGGCGTTATTGATAAGCACGTCCACTCTACCAAACGTCGCCACCGCTTGTTCCACGACGGACTTTGCCGTTTGTTCATTGTCCGCCCCTGCGGAAATATCCGCTGGAATTGCCAAAACCTTAATGCCGTATTTGCTTTCCAAATCTTCCTTTGCCCTTTCCAACTTTGCCACGTTTCTACCCGTAATTACGAGATTTGCACCTTCCTTTGCGTACGCCGTAGCAATCCCGTAGCCGATAGAACCGCATCTTCCGTCGGACAACACCGCATATCCTGCGCCAGTGATAATCGCCGTTTTACCCGTTAAAAAACCCATACTCTTCACTCCTAAATATTTTTGCGGAACGTTCCGCCTTTACTCGCACACAGTATAGCATATTTTTACCCATTTGTAAATAGCAAAATAAAAAAAAGACGGAAAAAACCGTCTTTTCTTTTATTGTACCATACACGTTGCAACATTGTACGTTGCACCCCT
>JAFVOG010000028.1 GCA_017505945.1 Clostridia bacterium | reverse complement strand
TCTAACACCCCCAAAGGCTTTCTTTTAACCGTTTATTCTAAGGATTATCAAACGCCCGAATGGTTCAAAGGCGGGGTTATGTACCAAATTTTCCCCGACCGCTTTTGCAAACAAGGAACTATGCCAGACATAAACGGAAGAATTGCAAGAGATGACTGGGGCGGTATTCCGAGCTATAAACCCAACGAATTAGGCAAAGTATTAAATAACGACTTTTTCGGCGGTAATTTCAAGGGTATAGAAAGTAAACTTAGCTATTTACAATCGCTTGGAATTACGACGATTTATCTTAATCCTGTTTTTGAAGCGTCGTCTAACCACCGTTACGATACGTCCGATTATAAAAAAATAGACCCGATTTTGGGCACGGAAACAGATTTTGCAAATCTCGTGAACTCCGCTAAACAAAAGGGAATTTGCATTATTTTAGACGGTGTATTTAATCATACGGGCGACGATAGCGTTTATTTTAATAAATACGGTAAATACGATAGTATCGGCGCATATCAATCCAAAGATTCGCCGTATTATACTTGGTATTCTTTCCACGAATTTCCCGATAAATACGCCAGCTGGTGGGGAATTGATATATTACCCGAAGTAAACGAACAATCACAGGAATATCAAAATTTTATCTTTGGCGAAGGGGGCGTATTAAAAAAATGGCTTGGTTTTGGTATCGGCGGTTACCGATTAGACGTAGCGGACGAATTACCCGATTTTTTCTTAAAAAACCTGCGTAAATCAGTCAAAGAAAGCAATCCAAACGCCATCATTATCGGCGAAGTTTGGGAAGATGCGTCCAACAAAATCGCTTATTCCAAGCGTAGAGAATATTTACAAGGCTATGAACTAGACAGCGTTATGAATTATCCGTTAAAAGAAGCGATTATCGGATATATTTTTAACGGTAACGCAAATCATTTACTACAAGCCGTTCGCGTTTTAATCAACCATTATCCCAAACAAACGCTCGATTGTTTAATGAATATTTTAGGTACGCACGATACTGCGCGTATTTTGACCGTTTTGGGCGGTATATATTGTCGCAATAAAGACGAAATGGCAAGTAAAAACGCGTATTTAAGTGTAGAAAATAAGCAAAAAACGATTAAAAAATTAAAAATGGCTGTAGTATTACAATATACGTTACCAGGCGTTCCTTGTGTATATTACGGCGACGAAAACGGTATGGAAGGACATATCGACCCGTTTTGCCGTCAATGCTTCGATTGGGAGCATTTGAACGAAGATTTAATCAATTTCTATAAAAAACTCGGAGAAATTCGTAAAGAATACCGTGATATTTTCAAAGACGGTGCATTTGAAGAAGTTATCGCGGAAGACGGTTTGTTGGTATATAAACGCACAAACCAAAACGGAAGTATCTACGTATACAGCAACAATTCATCTAAGCGTTATCTTTTGAAAATTCAAATATGTAAAGAATTGATTACGAATACGGTCTATAAAAATCAAATAAAAATTCAAGCTAATTCGTACGGTATTTTTATAAACGAATAATTTCCAAAATCGGCTTGTTATATATAAAAAAGCAAATTTTTTTCAAATCAGCCCTATTTATGCCGTTTTATATCCCCATCTTTTCGTAAAAGCTGTATTTTACGAAATGTTTAATTTGTTCCCTATTGCAGGGATTTTTGTCTAAGATAATAAAAACAACCCGTCTAAAACGCAACTTTTAGGCGGGTTGTTTTTATAAATTTAATGTAACTTTTCGGAAAAACTTAAAATTTGATTGACAAAACACCCCTATTGTTTTACAATATTCTTATGAAAACGCAAAACTATTATACAAAACGGAATATTCAAGATATTGATAAAATCGAAGAGCTGTTATCTCAGCTCCCTTCCTTTTGTGAAGATTATTTTTTAGGGGTGGAATCGCGGACAAGCTGTCAAACTCGGTTAAAGTATGCCTACGATTTACGCATCTTCTTTGATTTTCTTTGTAAAAAAAGGTATAGAAATTGCGAAGTCCTCGATTTAACCTTAGAACACTTGGAAGGCGTAACGCATCACGATATCGAACTGTTTTTGAGTTATTTATCCCACTATCGCTTTAACGATAAGCAACTTTCTTGCGACGAACGCGCAAAAGCTCGAAAGCTTTCCGCTGTCCGCGCTATGTTTAAGTACTTCTTTTGCAAAGATATGATAAAAGTAGATAACTCAGCAAAAGTCGCTACGCCTAAGTTGCACGACAAGGAAATTATTCGATTAAATTCCAACGAAGTGTCCGACCTGATTGCCGTTGCGGAATCGGGCAACGGTCTTTCTCGACACGCCGTTGGGTATCACAACAAAACGAAAATACGCGATACGGCGATTTTAACCTTATTTTTGGGTACGGGTATTCGTATTAGCGAGCTGGTCGGCTTGGATAACGATAGCTTTGATTTTTCGGAAAATTCCTTTTTAGTTACGAGAAAAGGCGGAAATCAAGCCATTTTATACTTTTCTGACGAAGTAAAATACGCTTTGCAGGAATACGTAGCGGAAAAATCCAACGACCCAAAAATACCCGAGACGGAAAACGCCTTTTTCCTTTCTATGCAATACAAGCGCATCAACGTGCGTTCAGTAGAAATTCTCGTTAAAAAATACAGCAAAATGGTATCCCCTCTTAAAAAAATTACTCC
>JAFVOG010000027.1 GCA_017505945.1 Clostridia bacterium | reverse complement strand
TAAGCGGACCATCTTCAACACCAAACGGTCTAATTGTTTGCGGTTAATCATATTCCTTCACTCCTATATCGCTTTATCCGAAACTGCCATTGCCTCTTTCAACGCACGCGTTTCCGACTCCTCTCCGAGAAGCCCGAACACCGACGAACACAGCATATCCATTATGTACGATTGCGCCACCACCGACGCCAGTCCGCCCCCTTCGTGTGCACTTTCTTTTCTACAAGTTAAAAAGACGTATTCGCCGTATTTTGCCAACGGAGATTTATCGTAGTTGGTAATCACCACAATCGGCGTACCGTTTCGTTTCGCCGTTTCCGCTAACGTCAAAATATCCTTCGTCGCACCCGATACGCTAACCAAAATAATCACGTCGTCCTTCCCTAAGTTGGACGCAATAATCGTTTGCATATGCGCGTCGCTCGTGTTTTCTACGTGTATGCCTGCCCGAACCAAACGGTTTTTCAGCATAGACGGCGCAATCGCCGAACTACCTACGCCAAACACGCATACCCTACCTGCGCGGACGATAAGCTCCGCTACCGCCTTGCAAGTCTTTTCGTTGATTTGCCTCGACGTTTCCATAATGGCGTCCACCATAATGCCCGCCACACGGTTGGCTTTGCTTTCCCTTTCTTCCTTTTTTACCGCACCCAGCTCTTGGCTCAAACTCAATTTGAAATCTTGAAACCCACGGTATTCCAGTTTTCGGCAAAACCGAAGCAACGTCGCTTCCGCCACGCCAAGCTGTAACGCCAGTTCACCTATCGACATATAAATAATGTCTTCCTTCTTGACGGTTTTTAGCCGTTCGATAATTTTCTTCTCCGTCTTCGTCGCTACCATTTTCAGCGATTCGATACGGTCAAACACCTTTCCTATCATCTTTCATTCCTTTTTTTCATACTTTTACGTGATATGAAATTTTATTTCATTTTACAACAATTTTTTTTCGTTGTCAATAGGTATTTTTCATTTCCTTATGCAAAGCATAAAAAAAGCGGACTTTTGAACAAAGTCCGCTTTTGCTTATAACAGCTTAAAACCAAAATCGGTAAGCGCTTTCCGAATTTCCCGAATATGCTCGAAATTTCTCGTTTCCAAGATAATTCTAAGATAACACCCGTTGACGTCCGAACCTTCGTTTGCCCGTTCGTGGTGCACCGACGTTACATTCCCGCCAAGGTCCGCAATAATTCTCGATACGTTTTTGAGTTGCCCAGGCTTATCCATAAGCTCTATCATCAGTTGACAACTTCTACCCGACATCAAAAGCCCGCGTTTGATAACGCGCGACAAAATGGTAACGTCGATATTTCCCCCCGAAAGTACGCACACCGCTTTTTTGCCCTGCAAATCGATTTTGCCAAACATAGCCGCAGCCACCGCTACCGCGCCTGCGCCTTCGGTTACCAGCTTATGTTGTTCCATCAACGCCAAAATTGCCGCGGAAATTTCGTCGTCCGTTACCGTTACGATATCGTCCACGTATTGATTGCAAAGCGCAAAGGTATGTTCGCCAGGCTTTTTCACGGCAATCCCGTCCGCAATCGTCGAAACGGCGGAAAGTTCTTCTATTTGTCCGTGGGAAACGGCGTTTCTCATAGACGGTGCGCCCGTTGCTTGTACGCCATATACTTTTACCTTAGGGTTTAACGTCTTTAACGTATAGGCAATACCCGAAATCAGCCCACCACCGCCGATAGGCACGATAACCGCGTCCATATCGGGGATTTGTTCCATCAATTCCAAAGCAATCGTACCTTGCCCTGCAATGACGTCCTCGTCGTCGAACGGATGAATAAAGGTATACCCTTTTTCGTCGCGGAGTCTCAACGCTTCGTTATACGCGTCGTCATATACACCTTCTACAAGGCAAACTTCCGCACCGTAACTTTTGGTGGCTTCCACTTTGGAAATGGGCGCGCCGTCAGGCAAGCAAATTACCGACTTAATCCCGTTCTTTTGCGCTGCAAGCGCAACGCCTTGCGCATGGTTACCTGCCGAACAGGCAATTACACCTCTCGCCTTTTCTTCCGCGGAAAGCCGAGTCATTTTATAATACGCACCGCGTACCTTAAACGAGCCCGTTACCTGCAAATTTTCCGTTTTCAAATACAAATCCACGCCCTTGCAAAGCTTGGGTGCATAGATGACGTCCGTTTCTCTTGCGACGCCCTTTAACGCGTTTTTCGCGCTATATACGTTATCTATCGTAAGCATACTGTACCTTCTTTCAACGCATACCTGCTATGCGTGTTTTATAATAAACTATCAATAAACTGCTCCGCGCAACGCGCCGAACGGTTACCCTTTCTCAGCGCAAACGCTTCCGCTTTTACTTCCAACTCTTTTTCGTCCATCGCTACGCCGAATTTTCTTGCAAGCGATTTTACGATTTCCAAATACAATTTCTTGTCGGGCTTGGAGAACAACACGACAAGCCCAAACCGTTCGGAAAGGGAAAGCGTTTCTTGCAACGTATCGTTTCTATGCACGTCGTCGCCCTCTCTATCCGCAAAGCTTTCTTTGATAATATGCCGACGGTTGCTGGTGGCGTAAATCACCGCGTTGTCCGCCTTTGCGCTTGCCGAGCCTTCCAACGCCGCTTTGAGCATACTGAAATGGTCGTCGCTCTTATTAAAGGATAAGTCGTCGATAAAGATGATGAATTTCAACGGATTACCGCTAATTTTCGCCATCACGGACGGCAAGTAGGCAAGTTGGTCTTTTCTCAACTCGATAAGGCGCACGCCCTCGTCAAAGAACGCGTTTGCCACTGCCTTTACCGTAGAGGATTTGCCCGTACCCGCGTCACCGCACAAAAGTACGTTTGCGGACGGCCTACCTTGCACGAACGCACGCGTGTTTTCCACCACTTGCGCCCGTTCTTCTTCGTAGCCGATAAACTTGTCCATCGTCGTCTTGTCCGCCGAAACGATAGGCTCGATTTGCTTGTCGTCGGTAAGACGGAACATCGCTTGCGACGAGAAAATTCCATAACCGTATTGGGCAATACCTTTTAAGCGTTTATTATACGCCTTTTCCAAGTCCGTTTGCGTCGTACAAAACGCAGGCAATTCTTCTTTGTTCGCGCCCATATCCAAGGCAAACGTTTCTACCGTAACGCTTGCCCATTTGGAAAACGTCGCAAGCTCGCGCTTGACGCTATTTACGATACAATGGCAAACTTTTTCGCCCCTTGCCATCGCTTTCACGTACACGTTTTCGTCTTCAAATATCAGCCGTTTAACACAGTCGGAGATGTTCCCACCCCACGCGTACAAGCACGCAACGAACGACGCGTACGCCTTGCGTTTGTCTTCCGACTTTTCCGCTTGTACGTAACGTTCAAACGCCAAAAACAAAGGCTGTTTGGTAACGCCGATAAATACGCTTGTCAAACACAGCTCGTTATACAGTTGTCGTAACGCCGTTATTTGCATACCTGCCCCTTACAAACGTTTGATAATTTCGTCCGTCATTTGCGTCGTGGAAAGCGCTTTCGTTTCGCCCCTTGCAAGGTCCGCCGTACGCAAACCTTCGTTTAATACCTTATCTACCGCATCTACAATGGCGTTGGAGGCGTCCTTTTCATCAAACGCGTACAACAACATCATTGCCGCCGACAAAATGGTAGCAATAGGGTTCGCCTTGTTTTGTCCTGCAATATCGGGAGCACTGCCGTGGATAGGTTCGTACAAGCCCCTCGTCGTTTCGCCGAGCGACGCGGACGGGAGCATACCGATAGAACCCGTGATTTGCGACGCTTCGTCCGAAAGAATATCCCCGAACATATTGCTGGTTACGATTACGTCAAAGCTCGACGGATTGCGAACGAGTTGCATTGCCGCGTTATCCACTAACATATCGTTTACTTCCACGTCGGGATATTCCACCGCGATTTCGTGTACGATTTTTCTCCAAAGACGGGACGTTTCCAAAACGTTCGCCTTGTCGATACTCGTCAGTTTTTTTCTACGCTTTCTTGCCGTTTCAAACGCCACCCTTGCAATACGTTCGATTTCCATACGGCTGTACGCTTCGGTATCATACGCCTCTTCGCCGTACTTACCTTGACGATAACCGCGTTCACCGAAATAAATACCGCCCGTAAGCTCTCTGACAATCATAATATCAAAGCCGTTTTCGACGATATCCGCACGCAAAGGGCATTCGTCCTTTAACGCAGGGTACAATTTCGCAGGGCGCAAGTTGGTAAACAAGCCCATCGCCGAACGAATCCCCAAAAGTGCCTTTTCAGGACGGACGTTTCCAGGGAGATTGTCCCATTTCGGACCGCCTACCGCGCCAAGCAACACGCTGTCGCTTGCCAAACACCCGTCCACCGTTGCCTTAGGCAACGGCTCGCCACAAGCGTCGATTGCCACGCCACCGATAAGGTACGGCGTGAACTCGAACCCGATATCGTATTTTTTACCTACTTCTTGCAAAACGCGTACTGCGCTGTCCACGATTTCAGGGCCGATACCGTCGCCACGCAATAAACCGATTTTATACGTTTTCATATTCGCTCCTTATTTTATAACGCCCTTTTGAATAGAGCTAACCAAACCGCCGTTGGTGATAATTTCTTGAATAAACGCAGGGAAAGGTTGCGTCTTAAAGCTCTTGCCCGTCGTACGGTTGTAAATGATACCGTTATCCAAATCCGCCTCTACTTTATCCCCTTCGCTGATGCCGTCCACCGCTTCGTCACATTCCAAAATTGCCAAGCCGATATTGATGGAGTTGCGGTAGAAAATACGCGCGAAACTTCTTGCGATAACGAGAGAAATACCGCTTGCCTTAATGGCAATGGGTGCGTGTTCTCTCGACGAACCGCAACCGAAGTTAAAGCCTGCAATCATAATATCGCCCGACTGTACTTTCTTCGTGAAATCCCTATCGATATCTTCCATACAGTGGGAGGCAAGTTCTTTATGGTCGCTGGTGTTGAGATAACGTGCAGGGATAATTACGTCCGTATCCACGTTATCGCCGTATTTGATTGCTTTACCGTTAAAAATCATAACTTACACCTCCAAAGGACTTGCAATTTTACCTGCAATAGCCGACGCAGCCGCCACCGCAGGGGACGCAAGATATACTTCCGATTTCACGTCGCCCATACGCCCTACGAAGTTTCTATTCGTCGTAGCTACGGCGCGTTCGCCTGCCGCCAAAATACCCATATAACCGCCAAGACAAGGCCCACAGGTAGGCGTGGAAACGATACAGCCCGCTTCGATAAACGTCTTTACCAGCCCGTTTTCCACCGCTTTAAGATAGATGTCTTGCGTAGCAGGAATCACGATAGCGCGGACACGTTTCGCCACCTTTTTGCCTTTCAAAATTTCCGCCGCTTCTTCCAAATCCTTATAGTGCCCGTTGGTACACGAACCGATAACGACTTGGTCGATTTTGATATCGCCGATTTCGTCGAACGTGCGCGTATTTTCGGGCAAGTGCGGAAAGGCTACGGTGGATTGAATTTGGCTTAAATCGATTTCGTACGTTTCGTCATACACCGCGTCTTCGTCCGCCGTATATGCCGTAAACTCTCTATCCGAACGTTCCTTTACGTACGCCACCGTTTGTTCATCTACTTCAAAAATGCCGTTCTTTGCACCTGCTTCAATCGCCATATTCGAAATGGTCAATCTATCGAATACGGTAAGCGATTTTACGCCTTCGCCGACAAATTCCATCGATTTATACAACGCGCCGTCCACTCCGATTTTGCCGATAATATGCAAAATTACGTCTTTGCCCGACACGTATTTATTCAGTTTGCCTTTGAGCACGAATTTAATCGCGGACGGTACTTTGAACCAAGCCTTGCCCGTCGCCATACCGCAAGCCATATCCGTCGAACCAACGCCCGTCGAAAACGCGCCGAGCGCACCGTACGTGCACGTATGCGAGTCCGCACCGATAACGACGTCGCCAGGCACGACCAAGCCCTTTTCGGGGAGCAATGCGTGTTCGATACCCATTTGCCCTACGTCGTAAAAATGCGTCACTTCGTGTGCGTCGCAAAAGTCACGGCACATCTTGCATTGAATTGCCGCTTTGATGTCCTTGTTGGGCGCAAAGTGGTCCATAACCATCGTTACTTTGTCTTTATCAAATACTTGCGTTGCACCTATTTTTTGAAATTCTTTAATCGCCACGGGGGACGTAATGTCGTTGCCGAGCACTCTATCCAAGCCCACCAAGACCAGTTGCCCTGCTTCTACGCTATCCAGTCCTGCGTGCTTAGCAAGAATTTTTTGCGTCATTGTCATTGCCATAATCGTTGTTCCTTTTTACTTTTTATTGATGATTGCGCCCTTATCCGCAGAGCTTACTTGCGCCGCATAGCGTTTCAAATATCCGCTTACTTCCTTTCTCTTCAAAGGCATTTCTTGTTTTCTCTTTTCGAGTTCTTCCGCGGAAACCTTCCACTCGATTTTATAGTTCGGGATATCGATAGAGATGATATCGCCGTCCTTTACGTACGCAATCGGACCGCCTGAAACGGCTTCGGGGGATACGTGGCCTATGGACGCACCGCGCGTTGCCCCCGAGAATCTACCGTCGGTAATCAAGGCTACGTCTTTATCCAAGCCCATACCTGCAATAGCGGACGTCGGCGAAAGCATTTCGCGCATACCGGGACCACCGGCAGGACCTTCGTAACGAATCACCACTACGTCGCCTTTGACGATTTTTCCGCCGTAGATTGCCGATATACATTCTTCTTCGCTTTCAAATACCTTAGCAGGGCCTTCGTGCACAAGCATTTCCTTAGCCACCGCCGCGCGTTTTACTACGCAACCGTTGGGCGCAAGGTTACCCCTAAGCACTGCAATACCGCCCGTTTGGCTGAACGCGTTTTCGGGTTTTCTAACCACCTCGCTGTCTAAATTGACAACCCCTTCCAAGTTCTCTTTCAACGTCTTGCCCGTGCACGTCATCACCGACGTATCCAACAGCCCAAGCGCTTCCAGTTCCTTCATTACCGCGTGCACACCGCCTGCCTCGTTCAAATCTTCCATATACGTAGGGCCAGCAGGAGCAAGGTGGCACAAATTAGGCGTGCGCTCGCTAATCGCGTTTACTTCGTCCAAGTCAAATTCTACACCGCACTCGTTAGCGATGGCAGGCAAGTGCAACATACTGTTCGTCGAACAACCGAGAGCCATATCCGCCGTAATGGCGTTTTTAATTGCCGCAGCCGTCATAATATCGCGCGGACGGATATTTTTTCTTACCAGTTCCATAACCTGCATACCTGCGTGTTTGGCAAGTTCGATACGCGCGGAATATACCGCAGGAATCGTACCGTTACCGCGAAGGCCCATACCCAACACTTCAGTCAAGCAGTTCATAGAGTTTGCCGTGTACATACCCGAGCACGAACCGCAGGTAGGACAAACTTTTCTTTCAAATTCGGTAAGTTGTTCTTCGTTAATTTTGCCTGCCGTGTATGCGCCAACCGCCTCGAACATACTCGAAAGGGAGCGTTTTTTGCCATCTACTCTACCTGCAAGCATAGGACCACCGCTGACGAACACGGTGGGAATATTCAATCGTGCCGCCGCCATCAACAGCCCAGGCACGTTTTTATCACAGTTAGGAATCATAACCAAGCCGTCGAACCCGTGCGCAAGCGTCATCGCTTCCGTGGAATCGGCAATCAAATCTCTAGTTACAAGCGAGTATTTCATACCCGTATGTCCCATCGCTATACCGTCGCAAACGGTGATTGCAGGGAACATAATCGGCGTACCGCCTGCCATCGCAACGCCAAGCTTTACCGCTTGGGCAATCTTGTCCAAGTTGGTGTGCCCGGGCACGATTTCGTTGTACGAACAAACAATCCCGATTAAAGGTCTTGCCTGTTCTTCGTCCGTCAGTCCCAAAGCGTGGTAAAGCGAACGATGCGGTGCATTTTGAAATCCGTCAACTATTTGTTCTTTAATCATATATCTCTCCTAAAAAGCAACGTAAGGCACAACGCAAAGTTGTACCTAAACCGCCGTAGTTTTACAAATTTTACCGTTTCATAACGGCTATATCCGCCGCCGCAACGCGTTGCGGCGGCGCATAATTTCCCTATCTTAGTTGTTGATGAACTTTTCTTCGTCCGCCCAGCTGTAAAGCTTTCTGATTTCTTTACCAACCGTTTCGGAAGGGTGTTCAGCCGCAAGCTTTCTCATTGCGTTAAAGTGAACTTGCGAACCTGCGTCGGACATATCCAAAAGGAAATCCTTTGCAAACGTACCGTCTTGGATATCCTTCAACACTTTCTTCATTGCCTTCTTCGTTTCTTCGGTGATAATCTTCGGTCCGGTTACGTAGTCGCCGTATTCCGCCGTGTTGGAAATGGAATATCTCATACCTTCGAAACCGCTTTGATAGATAAGGTCCACGATAAGTTTCATTTCGTGAATACATTCAAAGTATGCGTTACGAGGGTCGTAGCCTGCTTCTACAAGCGTTTCAAAGCCTGCTTGCATCAACGCGCAAACGCCACCGCAAAGTACGGCTTGTTCACCGAAAAGGTCGGTTTCCGTTTCCGTACGGAAGTTGGTTTCCAAAACGCCTGCTCTTGCACCGCCGATACCAGCCGCATACGCCAAACCGATTTCCAAAGCGTCGCCCGTTGCGTCTTGTTCTACCGCAATCAGACAAGGCACGCCTTTGCCTACTTGGTATTCGCTACGAACGGTGTGACCGGGGCCCTTAGGCGCAACCATAATAACGTTTACGTTCTTCGGGGGTTTAATGCAACCGAAGTGAATATTGAAACCGTGTGCAAACGCAAGCGTCTTACCTTCGGTAAGGTTGGGTTCGATGCTTTCCTTGTAAAGCTTTGCTTGCTTTTCGTCGTTAATCAAAATCATAATCAGGTCTGCCGCTTTCGCCGCGTCAAACGCCGTCATAACTTGCAAGCCTTGTTTTTCCGCTTTTGCCCAGCTCTTGCTACCTTCGTACAAACCAACGATAACTTTTACGCCCGATTCTTTCAAGTTCAAAGCGTGTGCGTGGCCTTGCGAACCGTAACCGATAATCGCAACCGTCTTGCCGTTCAATTTGTTCAAATCACAATCTTGTTGATAAAAAATTCTTGCCATAGTAGTATCCTATCCTTTTATTTTATATTTTTATTTTTGTTTTTTAATCAATCTCTCGAAAAGAGCGTTACCGTGCCTCTATCGAGTGCAACGATACCCGTGCGACACATTTCCAAAATGCCAAACGGTTCCATCAGTTTTACAAACGCGTCGATTTTCGACGGGCTACCCGTCACTTCGATACACATACCTTCGGGAGAATAGTCGATAACGCTTGCTCTAAATACGTCCACCGCCGTCATAATATCGTTGCGCATCGCCGAGTCGTTTCTCACTTTAATCAGCATAAGTTCGCGTTTAATGGGTTCGTTTTCCAACACTTCCACTTTCTTTACGACAACCAGCTTTTTGAGTTGGTTGATAATTTGTTCCTTAACGTATTCGTCCCCACGCATACAAATGGTAATCCGCGAATATTCCGAGCGTTCCGTTTCGCCCACGGTAAGCGTGTCGATATTAAACGCACGGCGCGTGAACATACCCGTTACACGCGTAAGTACACCCGATTTGTTATCTACGTAAACCGCTATTACAAATTTATTGTTTTCCATATCTCTCACCCCTTAAATTTTGGTAATCATATCGCTGATTGCACCGCCGGGGGGCAACATAGGCAATACGAGTTCGTCCTTGTCGATACGCGCGTCGATAACGACGGGTTTATCCGTACTTGCAATCGCCTTTTCAAACGCCTTCTTAAATTCGACAACCGTTTCCGCTAAATAGCCGTCCGCGCCAAACGCTTTCGCAAGGGCAACAAAATCCGTTTTTCTATCCAAAACGGTGTTGGAGTAACGCTTGCCGAAGAACAGCGTTTGCCATTGCCGTACCATACCCAGCACACCGTTGTTCATCAGTACGATAACTACGGGAATTTTGTAGGTAACCGCCGTTGCCAGTTCGTTCAAGTTCATACCGAAACTACCGTCGCCCGTAATCAACACTACGGGGTCTTTGGTTGCCGTATATGCACCCATTGCCGCGCCTAAGCCGAAGCCCATCGTACCCAAACCACCGCTGGATACGAAACGACGCGTGTTGTCAAACGTAACGTATTGCGCCGCCCACATTTGGTGTTGACCAACGTCCGTCGTGATGATGGTGTTGGGCTTTTTCAAACCGTTGATTACGTCGAATACTTGCTTGGGCGTCAGCGGAGCGTTATTCGCCGCCGCAATTTCTTCTTCCAACGCCTTTTCTTCGTCTTGCAATTTCTTCACTTGTGCAAGCCAAGCAGGGCTACTCTTGCTTTCGCACTTTTCCGCCATCCGCACGAACGTATCCGCAACGTCCCCTACAAGTCCTAAATCGACGCGCACGTTTTTATTGATTTCCGCGCAGTCGGGGTCAAGCTGAATAATCTTGCTTTGTTTGGCAAACTTAGCAACGTTGCCCGTCGCTCTGTCTGAGAAACGCACGCCGATACCGATAATCAAATCGGCTTGGTCTTGCGCCATACTCGACGCATAGTGCCCGTGCATACCTTGCATACCCAAGAAACGTTCGTAATCTTGGGGGATTGCCGAAAGGCCCATAAACGAACAGCCGATAGCCGCGTCAATCTTGTTGGCAAAATCTACGATAGCTTTGCCAAGCCCCAAGCCTGCCGCACCGCCACCGACGTAAATGTACGGCTTTTGCGCTTCTTTAATGAGCTTGACCGCTTCGTCGATTTGGCTATCCTTTACCTTGGGCAACGGCATCTTTTCGGTAACCGCTTGCGGTTCGTATTCGTATTTTCCTACTTGTACGTTTTTGGGAATATCGACAAGTACGGGACCGGGTCTGCCCGATTTTGCAATTTGGAACGCTTGACGGATGGTATCCGCAAGCTCTGCAATATCACTTACGAAGAAGTTATGTTTGGTGATAGGCAAAGTCACGCCCGTGATGTCGATTTCTTGGAAACTGTCCTTACCGATAAGCGAGCAAGGCACGTTGCCCGTAATCGCGACGAGGGGGATAGAATCGAGCATAGCCGTCGCAATCCCCGTAACAAGGTTGGTTGCGCCAGGACCGCTGGTTGCGATACATACGCCCACTTTCCCCGTCGCACGGGAATACCCGTCCGCCGCGTGCGACGCGCCCTGTTCGTGTGCCGTCAACACGTGGTTGATTTTGTCCTTATATTCGTAAAGGGCGTCGTAAATATTGATTACTTGCCCGCCGGGATAACCGAATACGTCGGTTACGCCCTGTTCAATTAACGTTTGAATTAAAATTTGTGCACCGTTTAATTGCATATAACCTTTCTCCTTTTTCTCTCTTTATAATGCTCTATTTACCGCCGAAACTAACGCGCGTACCGAACTGGTCATAATGTCGGTATGAATCCCTGCGCCCCAGTACGGCTTGCCGTCGCATACGATACAAATATACGACGCCGCTTGCGCGGACGATTTGCCTTCCAGCGCGTGTTCGACGTAGCTTTCCAACACGTACGCCTTGCCCGTCACTTGCTTGATAGCAGTGCTCACGCAGTCTAACCTACCGTTACCTTCCACTTCCACCGTCGTAGCTTTACCGTTATATTCAATCACGATTTTGCCACGCACGCGTTCTGCGGAAACGTCGTCGTATCCCGCCTCCAACACGTTGAGCTTTTCCGTAAGGTTGACGAAATCTCTATTGAAAATTTCATACACTTCTTGGGACGCAAGTTCTCTGTGTTCGTGGTCGGAAATACTCTTGACGTGATAACCGAACTGTTCGCGCATTTTGGGGGGCAATATCAATTTGAATTGCGTTTCCAAAATATATCCGATACCGCCCTTACCCGATTGCGAATTGATGCGGATAACGTCCGCCTCGTACACTCTGCCGACGTCGGCAGGGTCGAGTGGCAAATAGGGCACGGTCCATTCGTTTTTGCCGTTTTCCACGCGGTATTTCATACCCTTTGCAATGGCGTCTTGGTGCGAACCCGAGAACGCCGCAAACACCAGCTGTCCGCTGTACGGTTGGCGTTGCCCTACCTTCATACGGGTAACTCTCTCATATACTTCGGTTATTGCAGGAAGGTTGGTGAAATCCAACCCGGGTTCTACCCCCTGCGAATACATATTGAGCGCAAGCGTGATAATATCCACGTTACCCGTTCTTTCGCCGTTGCCAAACAGCGTACCTTCAATTCTGTCACCGCCTGCCAGCAAGCCCATCTCACTGTCCGCCACCGCGCAACCTCTATCGTTGTGGGGGTGCAAGGAAATGACGACGTTTTCTCTACCGTGCAAGTTTTTGCACATATATTCCACTTGGCTTGCATAGACGTGGGGCATAGAATTTTCCACCGTGACGGGCAAATTGATAATCGTCTTATCGTCCGCCGTCGGTTTCCAAATATCCAGTACCGCGTTGCAAATTTCACAAGCAAATTCGGGTTCCGTTCCCGTAAAGCTTTCGGGGGAATATTCAAACCAAATCTTCCCTTCCGCTTGCTCTCTATACTTCAAGCAAAGCTCCGCACCGAATTTGGCAATATCGATAATTTCTTGCTTGTTCTTCTTAAACACTTGCTCGCGCTGTGCCACCGACGTGGAATTATATAAATGCACGATAGCGCGTTTCGCGCCTTTCAACGCTTCAAACGTCTTAGCGATAATGTGTTCGCGCGCTTGCGTGAGCACTTGAATCGTCACGTCGTCGGGGATTAAATTTCTTTCGATAAGCGCACGGCAAAATTCGTATTCCGTTTCGCTTGCCGCAGGGAAACCCACTTCGATTTCCTTAAACCCGATTTTGCAAAGGAGCTCGAAAAATTCTAATTTTTCTTCCAAGCTCATGGGAATAATCAACGCTTGGTTTCCGTCGCGTAAATCGACGCTACACCATACGGGCGGTTTCTCAATGGCGGTCTTTTTCACCCAGTCCATCGTCACTCCGCAAGGCGCGTAATACTGTTTTACGTACTTTTGATTGTTTTTCATATCCTTCCTCTTTTCTTCTATTAAAAGCAATATCGCCCCTTTTGCACGCGCTAATAAAAAGCCGGCAAAAGAGACGAAGGTAATTTCTCCGCGGTACCACTCTGTTTGGCGAAAATTCGCCCACTCGTGTCCTTAAAAGACGTTCTCTATAACGGGAGAACCCGTCCGAATCTACTTGGCGCAAGCGCCGTTCTCTCGGAGGCTCGGGGAGGAGCTATATTTTACAAACCGTGTCGGCTTACACCATCCGCCGACTCTCTGTCCTTTACGCATTTTGTAAATTTTTTTCCCGTCAATGCCTTTTTATATGCGATAGTATATATATTGTATAACGATTTTGCTTTTTTGTCAACCAACTACTATCCGTTTTTTGCGTTTTCTTTACGATTTTTCGTAATTTTTTAGGGGTTTTTACAATTTATATACCCAGTTAAACGTATCTTCCAGTTTTCCCCATTGAATACCCGTCAACACGTCGTACAGCTTTTGCGTAACTTCACCGATTTTACCGTCGTTGATTTCATATTCTTTATCGCCGTACGCAAGCTTGCCGATAGGCGAAACTACCGCCGCCGTACCGCAACCCCAAGCTTCTTCCAACCTGCCGTCTTGCATCGCTTGTACCAGCTCATCTACGGAAAGCAATCTCTCGCTTACCGTATAGCCCATACCCTTCAAAACTTCAATACAGCTCATACGCGTAATGCCGGGCAAAATAGAACCCGTAAGTTTGGGCGTTACGATTTCGCCGTCGATTTTGAACATAACGTTCATTGCGCCCACTTCTTCGATATACTTTCTTTCTACGCCGTCAAGCCACAGCACTTGCGAATAGCCCTTCTTTGCAGCCCTTTCGCCTGCACGGGTACTTGCCGCATAGTTCCCGCCACATTTTGCATACCCCGTACCACCGCGTACCGTACGCACGTCTTCGTCTTCAATCATAATTTTTACGGGGTTAATCCCTTCTGCATAATAACTACCGCTAGGGGACGCAATCAACATAAACGTAGCGCGCTTTACCGCGTGAACCCCCAAAGTTTCGTCGTTACCGAACATAAACGGACGCAAATACAGCGACGTACCAAACGAACGGGGTACGAAACGTTCTTCCAACTTCACAAATTCCGTCAAGATGGTAAGGGCGTCGTCCTCGTCCAAAAGGGGCAAACTCATACGTTCCGCCGAACGGTTCATACGACGGATATTTTCCATCGGTCTAAACAACTGAACGCCACCGTCCGCACGTCTATACGCTTTCAACCCTTCAAAAATTTCCGCGCCGTAATGGAGTACGGTAGATGCAGGGTGTAAATCGATACGCCCGAACGGCACGATTCTCGCGTCGTACCAGCCCTTGCCTTCTTCATAATCCATCATAAACATATGGTCGGTAAATACTTTACCAAACCCCAACTTGTCTTCTGCCGGCATCTCGGCGGGAGTCGTCGTTTTCGTCACTTTTATTTGCATAAATAAACCTCCCCGTATTGCTATTCGTTTTTCGAATAGTTGAACTTTTATCAATAGATTTATATAATTATACAACGGCAACCGCATTTAGTCAACGGATTTTCAAAACTTTTTCGTGATTTTATCAATTTTTTTACCCCAAAACGCACCGCCTTTACGAATTTCGCCCGTTTTTCACAAGAATACCCACGTTGCACGCTTGGATATCTTGACTTTTGCGTGAACGTATTATATAATAAAGTAGATAGAAATTTGAAAAGGAGAAACGCGCGTATGTTGACGTCCTTATGGCATAAAATAAAAGAGTCCGCCGTATCGGTTTTACCCGTTGCAGTTATCGTGCTTGCACTGAGCTGTACGCCCCTCGTTTCCCTTTCCCTAACGCAAACGGTAGTATTTGCCGTTTGTGCGCTTGCACTCATACTTGGTATGGCCCTTTTTAATTTAGGGGCGGATATGGCTATGACGCCTATGGGCGAACATATCGGTTCGGGTTTGCCAAAAAAGGGTAAATTTAAGACGCTATTTTGGGTATGCTTTATTATGGGCGTATTCGTTACCGTTGCCGAACCCGATTTGTCCGTGCTTGCCTCGCAAACGGCGGAAGTTTTCCACCCCACCGCACTTATCGTCACCGTCGGTATCGGCGTAGGACTGTTCTTGTTGCTTTCCGTCGTCAAAATCGTGTTCCGCATTTCGCTGGCGCATTTGATGACCTTTTTCTACTTATTATTATTCGCGCTGGCGTGCTTACTTTTGGAAAGCGGAAAGGGCAGTTTGCTCCCCCTTGCGTTTGATTCGGGCGGAGTCACAACCGGCCCTATCACCGTACCCTTTCTTATGGCTCTTGGCGTGGGTGTTTCCGCGGCGCTTGGCGATAAGCGCAACAAGGAAAACAGCTTCGGCTTTATCGCGCTTTGTTCGATAGGGCCTATTCTTGCCGTACTCGTGCTCGGCTTGACAAGTAGCGGTAGCATACAATACGAAATGCCGTCGTACGAAATGCAAGCAGGTCTGTCGGACGTTTTACATACCGCCTTGGATACCTGCAAAGAAGTATGCGTTGCACTCCTTCCTATCGTTGCGTTCTTCTTCTTGTTACAGTTTATCGTATTAAAATTACCCAAAAAACGCATTTCACAAATCGTCGTAGGTATTTTCTATACTTTCTTCGGTTTGGCAATCTTCCTGTCGGCAGTGTTCGTTGGATTTATGCCCGTAGGGTATGCGCTTGGCGAGCAACTTGCCAGCTCTCACCCTACCATTTTTATCGGTTTCTCCCTACTTTTGGGGGTTACCGTAGTCCTTGCCGAACCTGCTATTCACGTGCTCAATAAACAAGTAGAATCGGTTACGGGCGGTGCTATCTCCAAACGTTCGATGCTGATTGCTTTATCGCTTGGCGTGGGCGTAGCCCTTGCGCTGTCCGCCATTCGCGTCGTATTCGATTTCAGCGTGCTGTACTATTTAATCCCTGGCTATTTCATCTCGCTTGGCATTTCCTTTTTCGTACCCAAAGTATATACCGCAATCGCGTTTGACTCGGGCGGGGTTGCCAGCGGACCTTTAACTTCGTCGTTTATCTTACCCTTTATCGTGGGCGCGTGTTTCTGCCTGCAAGGGGAAAGTAAAATTTTGCTGGACTCCTTTGGTCTTGTCGCCATGGTTGCCATGACTCCGCTTATCAGCATTCAAACGCTTGGCTTTAAGGCGGTTGCCACCAAGCACGTGCGCGAACAAATCGCAATGCGTCGTATCTTGGCTGCCGACGACGAACAAATCATAAACTTTATGTAAAGGGGGTACAGGTATGAAATTAAAACCTATTTTTTCCAAATCCAAATCCAAAAAAACCGCCCCCGTTGGGCATAAAAAATTAAAACTACTCATTACGGTAGTCAATAGAAACAAGGCGGAATTTTTCGTCGATTTACTGCAAGGCTACGAAGTCAATTTCCAAATACGCGTACTTGCAAACGGCACGGCAAAATCGGAAATGCTACACCTGCTTGGCTTGGAAGACGAAGAAAAATGCGTCATATTCAGCGTAATACGCGAAGATAAGGCGGACGAAATTTTGCACGTATTGCAGGATAAATTTTCTAGCGTACGCGGTGGCAAAGGGATTGCGTTTACCACTCCCCTATCCAGCGTAATCGGCGTTACGGTGTACGGATTTTTAAGCAACAACAAAACGGTAGTAAAGGAGAATAAAGATGAGTAACACATTTAGCCACGAAGTTATTTTTTGTATCATCAACAGCGGATTTAGCGAAAACGTAATGGATTCCGCAAAAAAGGTAGGCGCAACGGGCGGTACGGTAATCAATGCGCGAGGTACGGCAGGCAAGGACGCGGAAAAGTTTTTCGGTGTTACCGTTGACCCCGAAAAGGAAATCGTTATGATTTTAGTGCCCGCCGATAAAAAGGACGACGTGTTGCACGCCCTGTATAAAGACGTGGGGCTCGATTCCCCAGGGCAAGGCATTGCCTTCTCTCTCCCCGTCGATTCCGTCGTAGGTTTGACCGAGCAATAACTCTATATACGATAAAAGAGCGAGTCCTAAGACTCGCTCTTTTTTATTTGTTTTATGCGTATTATGCTATCAAACCGAATTATTGTTCCGCTTGATATTTGGTGTCTTCTGCAAGACCGTCAGGGATAGAAACTTTCACGTTGCCACCCATCTTCAATACAACACCGCCCGAAACTTTGATATTTGCAGGGGTTTCCGTGCCGTTGGGGATAGTAATTTCCACGTCAGCGTCCAAGGATACTTGTTCTAACATACCCTTTTCGTTGATAACTACGTACAAATCCAAAGCAAAGTCTTCCGCAACGGTAGGCGCCATCATCGACATCGTAAGCGTCGTTTCGCTGGTTTCGCCCATCATAGAACCGAACAATTCCATAAGCATTTCGTCGCTGACGCTTGCCTTAATCTTCAAGCCCGATTTTTCGCTGAGTTCATACGAAATACCCAAACCGCTTTCTTGCAACGTTGCTACAAGGTCAGCAATACCCAAACTGGTTGCGTCGCCTTCAGGTACGGGAACAAGGTCTTCCATCATAGAGAAGATAGTTTCCACAGGCATCTTCGTGTATGCTTCTTGTTCTTCTTCGGGGATTTCTTCTCCTTCCATCGTACCCTTTTGGGTTGCGTCCATATACATCCAACCGTCGGTGATATACATGTTCGCCTTCATCGTATAGTCCGTATTTACCGTGCCCGTCAAACCGAATTCTTCCGTATTCGTACTTACTTTAATCGAGCCAGAGCCTTTCAAACCAAGCGCTTCTGCCGATTCCTTATACAGTTTAATGCCTACGTCGCCCGAAAGCCCAAGCTTACCGTTGTTGGGAGCGTCTGCGATACCCATATCGTAGGAAATATCCAAGCCCATAGCAAGCGAAACGCCAAACGACCAGTCTTCCTTCGTCATATCGCCCATCATACCGCCGTTTGCCGCCACGTTGGTTTCAAACGCTTGAATGTCCGTCATAACTTGTTCTTGGTTTTCCGCCGTAACTTCCGTATAATCGCCTTTAACTGCGCCGTTTACACTGCCGTTGCCACACGCCGAAAAAGCGAAAATCGAACCAACCATACAAGTTGCTAATGCAATAGAAGTGATTTTTTTCATAGTTTTCTCCTTTGTGGCGCTTACGCCACGCTATTTATTGTATTTGGATTATATCACTCTTTTTTCCGTTTGTCAATAGTACTCAACAAATTTTTACATAATTTTCTTGACTTTTTTTCGTTTGCGCTATATACTAAACGTAGCCTTCTTTTACTTATATATGCGGAGAAATGATGAAGCTGACACCTTTTACCGAACTTGATTTTGACAACTTGTATGCGTTTATGCGCCCCGTTTGGTTGGAAACGTACGGCAATATTTTACCAAAAGACCAACTGGAATATTTAATCGAGAAATACTTTTCCAAAGACGGCGTGCAAACGTACCGAAATTTGGGCTACGAATACCGCAAAATAGACGACGTGGGCGTTTTGGTGTACGTGGACAGGGGCGACTACACGTATATGGATAAGCTGTACCTTGCTCCAAGCGGACGAGGGAAAGGCTATCCCAAACTCGTATTCGATTACCTTCTCTCGCTTGGCAAAGACGTTGTGCTCAACGCCAACCAAAAAAACGAACGCGCCGTAAAATGCTATTTGAAAAACGGGTTCGTCATTGAAAAGGAAGAACTCGTTGATTTGGGGAACGGTATGTTCAATCCCGATTACGTTATGCGAAAACACCAACCAAACAAGTGATACTGCGACGAAACAACCGCCCAACGGCAATGCCGTTGGGCGGTTCCTTTTTCCTTATATTCTATATTACGCGCGATTGACCGAACCGAAAAGTTTCATTTTTTCCATTGCCTCTTTCTTAATGGCTTCCACTTTCATATTGCGGATTTCCAAATACCCTTTCCCTTCCGCCAAGCCTTGTTGCATAGCCACTTCGCCCGCCTTGCAAAGGTCGGTAAAGATATTCATTTTCGCCACGCCGTTTTTCACGGTATTTCTGAAATCGTCGTCCGAAAGTCCCGAACCGCCGTGGAGTACGATAGGCGTATCAATGGTAGCACGAATTTCCGCCAAACGCTTGATGTCAAGTTTGGGTTTGCTCTTATACGCACCGTGCGCCGTCCCGATTGCCACCGCAAGCGCATCTACGCCCGTTGCTTCTACAAAGCGTTTTGCTTCTTCGGGGGTGGTATAAGAATCCGTTTGCGCTCCGTCGTCCGTCGCCGCTTGTCCTACGTGTCCGATTTCCCCTTCTACGCTTGCCCCAAACGCGTGCGCGATTTTTACCATTTCCGCCGTTTCTTTCAAGTTCTCTTCTTCGCCCTTAATCGAACCGTCGAACATAACGCTTGAAAAACCGAGCTGTAACGCTTCCATACATCTTTCAAACGTCAAACCGTGGTCGAAATGTACGACTACGGGCACGGTAGCCCTCTTTGCCGCCGCCACAAGTGCAGGGGCTATGAGTTTCAATTCCCCGTGGGGAAGCAACACTTCCGCCGTACCGATAATCACGGGCGAACGCAATTCTTCCGCAGCCGCGATAACCCCTTCTAACATATCCGTATCCGTCGTATTAAACAACCCTACTGCGTAACCGCCCTTTTGCGCGTCCTTCAAAATTTCCTTAAAGTTCACTAACATTGTTTTTTCTCCTTATTATACTTCGCGTCTTTCAAACGCCGACATTATTTTTTCTACTTCCGCTTTGCTACGCATCCCGTCCACCGAATTTTCCGCAAACAAACTGCAACCCGCCGTCATCGATGCAAACTTCAACATATCTTCTTCCGCAAAATCGTGGTAGAGCGCAAACAAGCACCCTGCGCAAAACGCGTCGCCTGCCCCAACGCTACCCTGGATTTTTTCTTTGGGGATAACCAGCGAACCGACTTTGAAAAATTCGTCGTTTTTGTTCAAGCAATAGCCTGCTTCCTTGCTGTGGACGACCACCTTTTCGCCAACGCCTGCGTCCATCATCTTTTGCATTGCAAGGCGCAAGTTGTCTTCATTGAGCGTACCGTCCGCGTTTCGAGCTTCTAAGCCCCAAATCCCACAGCACTCGATTTCGTTGATAATTACGTAATCGCTATACGCAAGCGCAGGTCTTACAATCGCATACTCCCCGACGTTGCTTGCGCTGACCATATCGATAGACGTCTTAATTCCACGCTTTTGCACCGCGCTTAATACCCTTGCCATCACCGTGCCGTACTTTTCGTCGGGCGCGTCGAATTTATCCATCAAAAGGATATAGCCGATATGGAAAATTTTACAGTTGAGCGCGGACACGTCCACGTCTTCCGCTGAAAATTGCGCGTTTGCACCGCGGTACGAGAAAAACGTTCGCTCCCCCGTGGGCAGACTCATTACGTCGCAAAACGCCGTGCGTTCGGTTGCGGAAACCTTTACCCCCGAAACGTTAATGCCGTTGGCTTGCAACTTAGAAATCAAAAATCTCCCGTTTTCGTCGTCACCGATTTTTCCCAAAACGGACACGGGCAACGTCCTGTCCAGCACCGCCAAATCGATACCCGTATTCGGTACGCAACCGCCTACCGATTGTTTTGCCGAACGTACGTTGGCAAGCATACCGCATTCGGGATAGGCGTCAATCGTCTTTACGACGTCCACTATCATAGACCCTGCAAGCGTAATCCCCTTGTTCTCTTCAAACAACAAATAATCCGTCGTTACCCCAAACAGGTTGGCAATCGCAGGGAGTTGCGATATGTCGGGATATCCTAAACCGTTCTCCCACTTACTTACCGTCTTGTCGCTGATATGCAATTTTTCGGCAAGCTCCGCTTGGGTATATCCCCGTTCTTTACGCAGTCGCAATATCGTTGCACCAAACACTTTTGCGTTCATAACCGTTCTCCTTATTTTTTCCGTCTTTATTATACTATGATTTTTTATATTTGTAAACCTACGCTTTGGATAATTTTCGTTCCGCTTGCACGCACAAAACTCTACGATTAGTAGAGTTTTCCCGTAAACCTAAGACGGGGAAAACCCCGTCTTTGCGTTATCTATACATTGTATTGTTATCCGTCGCTTCCACTTCTTCGCCGTCAAAAATCAAATCGAACAGCGTATCCGCAAACAAGCGGTGCATTTCGCGCGTGGGATGATTGATACGGTTGGCAAGGAGCATAGTAACGTCCTGTGTTTTGGAAAGCTCCTTCCATTTTGCATAGCAATCCGCAACCTTGACTCCGCAGTCTTTGGCTACACGTACCGCCTCTTGCATATAGGTGTCCATTTTGCCGTTCGTTTGCATTTGCGCCGTAACGCCCGCATAGTCGTAATATTCCTTGGGCGCGTCTTCCGCCACGTACGTATTCAGCATATTCGGCGTCATAAAAATCACGTCGATACCACGCGCCGTAGCTTTATCGAATATTTCCTTTAACGCACCCAAGTATGCGTCCAAAGGCCCGTTGACGTCGTTTAAGCCAAACATAACGATAAGCAAATCGGGGTTATGCGCCAGCGCTTGGCTTTCGTAACGTCCCAGCGAACCGCTTGCCGTAATACCGCCTATCCCTGCGTTAATCACGTTGACGGGCACGTAATCGTTGACGGCGCGAATTTTATCCGCCAACAACTTGTGATATACCCAGTCGTAATCCAATTTGCCTATCTCGAAAGCCCCGTGGGTAACGCTATCGCCAAAGGCGACAATCGTAATCGGGCCGTGCTTGATAAGTCCGTCGTATTCTAATTTGATTTTATCCTTAATTTTCATAGCTTATTCTTCCTGCATTGCAAGTTTTCCCGCACCGCAAAGCCCTGCGTCGTTGCCAAGCGTTGCTACCGCCACTTTTACGGGCGCATACTCCGAACCGCCGTACAGACGCTCGTTTACAAGCTTTTGCGTGGGAACAATCAAAGCGTCGCCCTGCGCGCTTACACCACCGCCAAGCAAAATCGCTTCGGGACGGAATACGTTGGCAAGGTTGGCAATCCCTTCCGACAAATAATCGATATACCAGTCCACCACTTTCTTCGCCGTTTCGTCGCCTGCTTTTGCGCAATCGAAAATGACTTTACCGTCCACGTTTTCCGCCTTGCCGTTACAAGCTTCCCAAAGCATACTCGACTTGTTCTTTTTCATTTGCTGGCGCGCTTCCTTCATAAGCGCTGTCGCGGACGAGTACGCTTCAAAACAGCCCCTTCTTCCGCAGGTGCATTTTTTGCCGTTTTTGCGAATCACGTGGTGTCCGATTTCCGCCCCTGCCGAGCAGTTGCCCTCAAACAGCTTGCCGTCTAAAACAATCCCTCCGCCTACGCCCGTGCCAAGCGTGATTAAAATGGACGAATTATAGGCTTTCCCTGCGCCGATAAAGCTTTCGCCAAGAGCCGCCGCGTTGGCGTCGTTGGTGATATAGGTGGGCTTGCCAAGTAGCTTTTCCAGCTCTTTGCCCAACGGGATATTTTCCCAAGCGATATTATTGCTATACATAATAATACCCTTATCGCTATCCACCGTACCGGGACAACCGATACCCACCGCTTGCGTTTGTACGCCTGCTTGTTTTTCTAATTCACGCACGAAGTTTGCAATATCTTGGGCTATCTCTTGATACGTTCTGTCCTTGCCCGTGGGGATTTTACCCTTTACGATAATTTCCCCTTGCGACGATACGATACCGCATTTTACAAACGTACCGCCGATGTCAATCCCTACGTAGTATTTCTTTTCTTTCATAGTATTCGTCCTTTTTTCGTTCTCTTAAAACAATTCTTCTTCTAACATTGCGCAAAGACAATGGTATATGGGTACGTGCAATTCTTGCACCTTATACGTTTGTATTTCGGGTACGCGCAAGGTGAGCGAACATATTTGGCTGAGTTCGCTTTCCGTTTGTCCCGTAAACGCAATCGTTTGCATCTCTTTTGCCTTAGCCACTTCCGCCGCAAGTACGCAGTTTCTCGAATTGCCCGACGTGGATAACACGATTAAACAATCCCCTGCTCTGCCCAAACCGTACGTTTGTTGCGCCAAAGCCGTATCCCAAGCCTTGTCGTTTGCATACGCCGTCAATATGCTCGTTTGCGAAACGAGCGACACGGCAGGAAGCGCACCTTCCAGCTTGGAAAGCAAATATTCCCCGTTTTTACTTTGCGATAAATTTGCCTTGACCGTTTCGTCGATTGCACGGGGTTTTTTGAACGATTTTAACAGTTCACCCACGATATGCTCGCTGTCCGCCGCACTACCGCCGTTTCCACCGACAAGTATTTTACCGCCCTTTTCATAGCACGATTTCAAAATGCAAAACGCTTGCATTACGTCGTCCGCTATACCCGTAAGACTGGGATAGCGTGTAAATAATTCTTCGTAAATCGTTTTCGTTGTTTCTTTCATTTCGTCTTCCTTATAGTAAACCGTCCGTCAAGGTTTGGTTGTAACGATACACTTTGCCTTTCCGTCTATACATACGCTTTCGCCCTTTTGGAAAAAGAACGTATCTCCCGAGACGAACGCTTCGCCGTTGATTGTACCTGCGCCTTCCAAAACGTTGACGACGGTAAAACTATCCGCCGTACGCGTTTGGCTTACACCGTCTATGCACCACTCCTTGCAACGGAAATATTCGCACTCGGTAAGCAACCGCATTTTTCCGCCCGATACCGTTTCCCAGTCGCCCGTGCCCGTTTCGTCTTGATAACGCTCGAACCGAATCACGTCCAACGCTTTTTCCACGTGTAACGCGCGCTTATTCCCGTTTGCATCTACGCGGTTATAATCGTAAACGCGGTAGGTTACGTTGCTGTTTTGTTGCACTTCGCAAATGACGCAACCTGCACCGATAGCGTGCAACGTACCTGCCTTAATTAAAAAACAGTCGCCTGCTTTTACGGGGATAAAGTTCAACACTTCTTCCACCGTACCGTCCAACACCTTGCGCTTAAATTCGTCTTTGCCGATTTTTGTTTTCAAACCGCAATAAATGCCTGCGCCTTCGTCCGCGGAAAGAATATACCACGTTTCCGTTTTGCCGTTATCCCCTTCGTATTTGCGCGCATATTCGTCGCTGGGATGTACCTGTACGGATAAGTTTTGCTTGGCGTCGATATACTTAATCAATACAGGCAATTCTTCACCGATTTCCTGTAAATACGCCGACAGCGTTTGCCCCGTCGAAAGTACGCTTTCCCCGTCCTTATGCACGGACGCCTCCCAACTTTCCGCGATAATTTTATCGCCGTTATCTCTGCCGAACAGCGTTTTGAGTTTCGTTCCGCCCCAAAGGTAATCCTTTAATACGGGTTTCAGCTTTACCATATTTTCCTCCGTTTTTAAGCCGTTTATGCATAGAGCGACCTACTTTATATACAGCGCATACTATCGCACGATACTATCATACCATAACTTCGCTTTTCTTTCAAGATACTTTTCCTTTTTTCTTTTTGTTTTTTTTGATTTTTCCAACTTTATGCAAAAAAAATACTATTCTTCCACGTAAATCCACCCCGTTGGGAGTTTGCCCAACGGGGTGGATTATCTTTGTTTTACAGTTTTATTCCGAAAAATTCGGCAGGATTTTCCGCCAGCTTTCGTTTCAATAGGTCGGCAATAAACGCACGCGTTTCTTGACGGGTTGCCCGTTTGAAAAGGTGTTTTATCTTAAACGTGCGATATTCTTTTTTGAACTCCGTTTTCAAAGACGGAAAACGATATTCTCCGCCGACGAACACCACGAACGTAATCTCCGTACTGCCCGAAACTTCGCGCAAATCGAAATAGCTTTTCCCCTTTTGATAACGGTAAATATACACGCACGAGCTGTCGCCACCCTTTTGATAGGAATACGTAAACGTAAACCCCTTTTCTAAAAATGGCGTCGTCAACGCTTGCATTTCCTTTGCCGATTGCAAATCTTCCATTATAAAAGCACCGCTTTAATCCGACGAAGTCCGCTACCGCAACTTTGTTCCTTTTGAATTTTGAATTTTCCAAGCTTGCCCGTCGATTCCACGTGCGGACCACCGCAAATTTCCTTGGAAAAATCGCCGATAGTGTACGTTTTTACCACTTCGCCGTACTTGCTTTCAAACAAGCCCGTAAAGCCTTCGGCTTTCGCTTCTTCCAAACTGATTTCCTTCATTACGACGGGAATATCTTGCGCAATCACTTGATTGACCAAATCTTCCACCGCCTTAATTTGTTCGGGCGTCATCGGTTGGGGATAGTTAAAGTCAAAACGCAATCTTTCTTCGGTAATGTTCGAGCCCTTTTGGTTGACGTCGGGCGAGCATACCTTTTTGAGCGCGGCGTGCAATAAGTGCGTTGCCGTATGCAAAGCCGTCGTAGCTTCCTTATGGTCGGCAAGACCGCAAGCAAATTTTTGTTCGCTCCCTGCTTTACTCTTGTTTTGGTGTTCTTCAAACGCCGATTTATACCCGTCCAAATCCACCGAAAGCCCTCGTTCCTTTGCCATTTCGTCCGTGATTTCTACGGGGAAACCATAGGTGTCGTACAAATGGAACGCTTGCTTTCCGCCGATTACCTTTTCGGGCACGTAGGCAGGGTCCTTTTGGCTCATAAATGCATTTTTGCGTTCGATACCGTTTACGCACTTTTCAAATTCTTTTAAGCCCTGTTGCAAAGTCTTGTTAAACTTCGTTTCTTCTTTATTCAATTCGTCCGCAATCTTATCCGCGTTTACGGCAAGTTCGGGATATACGTTTTTATAGTATTCGATAAAGGACGCGGAAATTTTGGCAAGACTGCCTTCGGGCAGGTCGATTTTTCTACCGAAACGCACCGCGCGACGGATAATTCTACGCAAAATATACCCTTGGTCGGTGTTGGACGGTACGATACCCTTTTCGTCGCCAAGCATAAACGTTGCCGTACGCGAGTGGTCCAAAAGCACTCTAAACGACTTGGTCACTTCTTCGCTTTCGCCGTAGGTCTTGCCAGTAAGCTGAGAAATTACCGCTATCGCGTTTTCAAAAATATCCGTTTCATATACGCTGGATTTTCCGTTCAAAACGCACAGCGCACGTTCCAAGCCCATACCCGTGTCCACGTTCTTTTGCGAAAGTTCGATAAAGCTCCCGTCCGCTTGCTTGTTAAAGCGCATAAATACGTCGTTCCAAATTTCCAAAAACGCACCGCAGTTACAATCGGGGTTGCAGGTAGGCGAACACTTGGGTTTTCTAATAACGAACATTTCCGTATCCGTACCGCAAGGCCCAGTCAACCCAGCAGGCCCCCACCAGTTGTTCTCACGGGGCATAAAATAGATATTTTCCTTCTTTATTCCTGCTTTTTCCCAAAGCATAGCCGCTTCGTCGTCACGGGGCAACGTTTCGTCGCCACCGAATACCGTCACTGCGATTTGGTCGGACGGAATCCCCAAATAGTCTTTTCCCGTCAAAAATTCATAGCTCCAAGGAATCATTTCTTCCTTGAAATAATCGCCGAGCGACCAGTTGCCCAGCATTTCAAAGAACGTACAGTGTCTTTCGTCACCCACGTCGTCGATATCCCCCGTACGCACGCACTTTTGTACGTCGCAAAGGCGTTTGCCGGCAGGGTGTTTTTCCCCAAGCAAATACGGCACGAGCGGATGCATACCCGCCGTCGTGAACAATACCGTAGGGTCGTTTTCGGGAATTAAGGACGCCGACGGGATAATTTTGTGTCCGCGTTCCTTAAAAAAGTTCAAATACATTTCTCTTAAAGATTGTCCAGTGTACGTTTTCATAGTGTTTACCTATCGTTTATTTTTCTTTATTATATAGTCTTTACACGAATTTTGTCAAGCGTTCCGCTTACATTTTCGTCAGTTCATAGCCCGTTTTGCTATCTTTTACCGCATAGCCCATTTCCGCAAGCTTTGCACGCAATTCGTCGCTCTTTGCCCAGTTTCTCTCCAAACGCGCCGTCCAGCGTTCTTCCGCCACCGCGCGAACGTCTTCGGGAATATCGTCTTTCTTTCCGTACGCCGTTACGTACGCTTTCGCGTCTGCTTGGAATAATCCGAGCAATTTGTACGTTTCACGGATTTGCCCTGCGTACGCCACCGCAAGCGGTTTGTCTTCTACGACGTACTTTTTCATTTCCTTGAAATATCCAAACAGGTTGGAAAGAGCAAGCGCGGTATTAAAGTCGTCGCTCATACATCCGTTAAACTCGTCGTCGATACGTTTCGCCACGTCCCTGCCCCCGTCGTTTGCCGTAACGCCCAAGTCATCTACTTGCGCAAGCGTTTCGTAGAAGGACAGGATATGCTTTTCCGCTTCGGGGAATAAATCGTCGGTGATATTGATATCGTTTCTGTAATTCGTGGAAAGAAGAGCAAATTTAATCACTTCCGCCGAATACTTTTCCAAAAGCTCGGCAAGGAGCAAGCTGTTGCCCAAGGATTTGCTCATTTTTTGTCCGTTGACTTTAATCAGCCCGTTGTGCGTCCAGTATTTAACGAATCGTTTGCCCGTCAAGGCTTCCGTTTGCGCAATTTCGTTTTCGTGGTGGGGGAAAATCAAATCTCTACCGCCACCGTGGATATCGATTTGTTCGCCGAACGCCGCGCGGTTCATTGCCGAACACTCGATATGCCAACCGGGCCGACCTTTACCCCAAGGGGAGTCCCAGCAAATTTCGCCTGCTTTCGCGCTCTTCCACAGCGCAAAATCGTACGCGTTTTTCTTTTCGTCGTCGTTATCCACGCGCACGCCGTCCAACGCGTCGTCCACGCTACGGTTGGAAAGCTGTCCGTAGGCAGGAAAGCTTGCCACGTCAAAATATACGTCGCCGTTTTTCGTAGGATAAGCGTGCCCCTTGGCAATCAGCACGGATACAAAATCGATAATGTTATCTATATTTTCCGTCGCTTTCAACCAAACGTCGGGGTCGTCCACCGCAAATTTCGTCATCACGGCGTTGATATTTGCAATCATTTTTTCGGCGTATTCGTCCGCAGGAATACCCGTTTCGTGGGACTTTGCAATAATTTTATCGTCCACGTCCGTATAATTACGCGCGTACGTTACGTCAAACCCTTGCTTTACCAAAAATTTACGCATAATATCGTAAATAAGCGCTTGATACCCGTGTCCGATATGCGCTTCCCCCGATACGGTAATACCGCAAGCGTACATTTTTACTTTGCCTTCTTCCAAGGGGATAAATTCTTCTTTGCGCTTGGTCAGCGAATTATAAATTTTCATCTTTCTTCTCCGTTTCTTCCACTTTTTTCTCCGTTTTCTTCTTGCCACTGCGCTTTTCTTCCGCTTCACGCGCAAGCGCCTTCGCTTCTTCTTCCTTTCTTTCTAACTCTTCCACGGCAATCTCCGCATTAAGCGCCGTCACCGCTATCACGCCCGAATGCGTTTTTTCCGCGTCGTCGGGTTTTCTAATCCGCACGATACGTCCGGGCACACCTACGACGGTTGCATATTCGGGCACTTCCTTTAATACCACCGCGCCTGCGCCGATTTTCGCGCCTTTACCCACGGTAAAACCACCCAACACTTTCGCGCCCGCCGACAGCGTTACGTCTTCCATAACGGTAGGATGGCGTTTCCCACGTTCCTTGCCCGTACCGCCAAGCGTTACGCCTTGGTAAATTACCGTACCTTTATGCACTTCCGCCGTTTCGCCGATAACCACGCCCGAGCCGTGGTCGATAAATACACCGCCTTCAATCCACGCCGCAGGGTGAATTTCCACGCCCGTAAAAAACCGCGCAAGTTGGCTGATAATCCGCGCAATGAGTTTCATCCTTAATTTTTTATGGAAGAAATACGCCACTCTGTGCCAAGACAACGCGTGCACGCCCGAATAGGTGAGCCAAATCTCAAACGAATTGCGCGCGGCAGGGTCGTTGATTTTCGCAGCCTTAATATCTTCCCGAAGATTTTTGAACCACATAGTCAAAACTCCTTATCCAAATAAAAGCGCCCCTACGAACGCAGTATTATATACTACGTTGCGTAAAGGCGTTTTCGTTCGCTGTTCCACTTTACTTCAAAAAACGCGTTAGCGTTTTTCCTTATTCGCCCGATAACGGAGGCACCGCGGGGGATTAGCCCGACCTAAAACGTAAGGGACGCACTTTCACCGCACCGCCACCCGTCGTTTTGCTTTCAGCCTACGGCAAAACGTCTCTTTCAAGGCGCAAATGGGTTACTCTTTCCCTACTCGGTTATATGATTGTACGGTTATTATACCACCCCAAACGAAAAAATGCAACGTTTTTCACGGGGTTTTTTCGTTTTCTTACCGCTCGCTACGGATAAACAGGTTTTCCACGTTGTATTCTTCGCAAGCCCGCTTAATCATTTCCGCGTTATAAATGCGGTTTTGTATCAAATAGGACAGCACCGTGTCCTTTACGAGTGTAAAATCCCACTCGTAACCGCACGCGTCGAACAGTTCGTCCACTTCGCTTGCGGAAAGCTCCGCCACAAGCGCAAGGGAGAACACCGTATTTTTCGTCGGCAGAAACGTGCCCTTATAAATGCCGTGCCAAACGTCTTCGTCGATGGTAAGCAAATCGTTTGCCGTCTTTTCCGTGAGATTGTGTCTTGTCAGCAACGCACGCAACACTTTCCCCGAAGTTTTCTTGCGAAACAAGTTTCCAACCCGTTTGAACCACGATTGTACGCTAAATGAAAACGAAAACGTTTGGTCAAACGCGCGTTTCTTAAATTCACGCAAAATGTCTTGTTTATTTTCTTGCTTTGCAAGACGCATCGTTTCGGGCGGTAACGTGTATGCATACGTCAAACCGTCGTCGCCGATTTTCGAGTCCTGCATTTTCGGCATTTGGTATCCAGGGAGCAAACAAAGCTTGTCGTAGTTTGCATACTTCTCGCAAAAATATTCGTCTAAATCGGTCCACTTCGTTTCCATACCGATACTCCTTGCCCTGTTTTTCTTTATTATACCACACCGCCACGCAAAACGCAACCGTTTTTTTGCCATACACCACCGCCTACGCCTTATACGTACGTGATTTTTTTGTGAAAACAGCTGTGAAAAATGGACAAATTTTCAAAAAATATGTTACGTTCACTTGCCTTTTTGTTACTTTTGTGTTATATTTTACATACACAAAGGAGAACGTAACGATGAAAAGAAACCGTATTGCGGAAATAGAAGAACTGATTAACAAACGCGGGAAATTATCCTTGAAAAAACTTAGCGAAAGTTTTCCCCACGTTTCGCAAATGACCTTGCGCCGTGATTTGCTGGCACTCGAAAAGGACGGAAAACTCATCCGCGTTCGTGGCGGTGCAATGTCCGTACAAGACGTACAAAAGGCGTCCAACGTACCGTACACCAAAAAGACGGCTACGCACACGAACGAAAAAATTCAAATTGCACAAAAAACAGCTCGGCTTATCGACGAAGGCACTTCTTTATACTTAGACGCAGGTACGACGGCGTTATATCTTGCCAAGGAAATGCCCGATTTGCGCTATAACGTGTTTACCAACGGACTTGCCGTAGCAACCGAACTGGCGAAAAAGAACAACGTATCCGTCAACCTTTTAGGGGGCGTACTCATCAAAGAAAACCTTTCCACGGCGTCTTCGCTTGCCTCCATATACTTTACGGATAGCAATTTCGAAGTGGCGGTACTCTCCGCGGCGGCGTTCACTCCTGAAAGCGGATTTTCCTGTTCCACGCAAATGGAAGCGGATTTATGTAAACTCATTTGCCGTAAAGCCAAATCGGTGTATATGATGCTCGACAGCTCGAAAATCGGCAAAATTAAGCCGTACACCTTTGCGCGCCTTGACGATATCAACGTGCTCATTACCGACTCCGCTTTCCCCGAAGAACTCAAAGCGCAACTCAAAGAACAAAACGTCGTATTATTATAACGGTATAGTATCCAACCGCCCTGCCGAATCGGCAGGGCGGTATTTTTATTTCTCCAACGCCAACGCACAAAAACACGCCACGCCTTGCCATAAGGCGTTTTCGTCAAAATCCACTTTGGGGTGGTGTAAAGGATAGGCAAACCCTTTATCCTTTTCCCCTGCGCACAGCGCAAGCATTACGGACGGCACTTCCCTTGCGATATACGCAAAATCTTCACTGCCCCCGTTTCTCTCCTTTTCTCCGTCTCCTAACGCCGACGATAAAACCGTCTTCTCTTTATCGTAACCGCGTTGCAATGCACGCATCGCAAACTCGACCATACCCCCGTCGTTTACCAAAGACGGGCAACCGCTGGATATAAAAAAGCGCGCTTTGCCTTGAAAGGCGTTTGCCGTGCTACGGCTGATTTTTTCTATTCTTTTCTTTATGAACGCGCGCGTAGGCTCGCCAAAGCAACGTAGCGTGCCTTGTAGCGTTGTTTCCCCTGCAATCACGTTGCCTGCGCTACCGCCTTCCATCTTCCCCACCGTCAACACGGCACGTGACGATACGGGCGTTTCTTTGGCAATTACCGAATCTAACGCAAGTAATATTCTCGCACCGATAGCTAAGGCGTCCACACCGTTTTGCGGTACTGCGCCGTGGCAAGATTTTCCTTTTACGCTTATCGTAAAATAGTCGGCGGACGGTGCGCTCTCCCCTTCGGCAATGATCACCGTACCCACAGGCAACGGCGTTGCCGTTAAAACGTGCAACGTCACCGCGCCTTTTACCCCGTCCAAAACGCCGTGTTCTATGCAATCCTTTGCACCTAAAAGCAGTTCTTCCGCAGGCTGAAAAAGCAGGCGAATTTTACGGGTTAGCTTGTCTTCGCACCCCTTTAATAGCTCGGCTACGCCCAACAAAATTGCCGTGTGCATATCGTGTCCGCAGGCGTGCATATTCCCCGTTTTGCAAGCAAACGGCAAGCCCGTTTTCTCTCGCACGGGCAACCCGTCTATATCCGCGCGGAAAAGCAATGTCTTCCCCGTGCCGATTTCCGCCGTTATCCCGTTTTTGCCCACGCGCTTGGGCGCATACCCAAGCGTTTGTAATTGCGCCCAAATATACGCCGTCGTCTTTTCTACGTCAAACCCCGTTTCCGCGTTTTGATGAAAATACCGCCTGTGCTTGATACAAGTTTGCCCTAATGCCTTCGCTTTTTTCTTGATTTCGTCCATAGCAACAGTGTGCGCTACGGAAAAACGGGTTATGCAAAACCGCCGACGGAATATCCGTCGGCGGTTGTTTTTACTTCTTATACATTATTCAGTTTGGCATATAATATCAAGTCGTCTTCATACGGTTCGCTATCCACAAACGCTTGCGTGCACGCAAAATCGGTATATAATTCATACCTGTCGCCGTAGAATTCGTCACCTTTCAATACGCTAATTTCACGCAGTTCCATTTCCGCCGTGCCAGGATTGATAAGTACGACCACTTTGCGCACGTTTTCCGTAGCCGTCAAACGCTGATACAGCTGTGCACCGTCCGCAGGAATTTCTTCGTTTACCTTAACGCCTACCGTGCGGATTAACGCTCTCGTGCCGTCTGCATACGCTTCGTAATCTTTATAACTTTCTATGCGGTACGTTCTTGCGTCTAATACGTATTCCGCCACCCAGCATTTATCTGTTACGGACGAACTTTCAAATTTGGTGGTCAAATACAATTTTCCCGCCTTTTCTTGCACGTCTTGTATCACTTCGTCTACGTCCACGTAAGCACTTACCATTTTGTATACGTGCGAACCGTCAACCCCGTTTAGCTGTACACGGTATATATCCCCTTGTTTTTCACAAGTCAAGCTGAAATCGGCAAGTATTACGCTTTCAAATACGGTTTCATCCGTAGCGTTGGTTTCCTTTCCATAAATTTTTTCGTTATCGTAATAAATGCTCTTTTTGTTTTGTCCGACGTCGTGCAGTTCTACCGTAACGCTACTATACTCGCTGAGCCACACTTGAATATCGTTAGCGTCTATGATATCTTGCATGGTAAAATCACACTCGACGGGCAGGAATACTTTTTTCGTGTATAATTTCAAAAACTGCTTTCTTACGTCCCCTTCTTCAAACACGTATTCGTTTTTACAATCGGCATCGGTGTAAAAGGTAACGTATCTCTCGCCAAGCGAAATTTGAAATCTATCCCCCATCACGGCAAACGCACTGCACAGTTCTTCACTGATGGTGTTGGGGTCCATTGCAACGGTCATTTTGCGCACGTTCGTACCGCTTTTCACCGCTTGCACGCGCGCTTTCAAATCCGCCGTTTCCGTCGTCACACTGACGTCGAATTTTTGTTCTACGTTGGTAAACGGAGCGGTTGCACCCGACGCGCGTACGGCTATGCGCTTTGCCGTAATTACACGGTAGGTGTCTTTTTCTAATACGTAATCCGTTTGAATATACTCGTCGTTACGATAGGTATATCCGTGTTCCGCGAACACGCCCACCGAATTTTCCACGCTGAGCTTGGTGCGCACTTGCACCTTGTCGTCCTTTTTCACCGCAGAAACAATTTCTTCTTGCAACGCCAAAGCTTTATCCGCAAACACTTGGTTTTCGTACGCGGTTTTAGGTTTTGCATTTAATACGTCCGCCTTGGCAAGAATGGCATAATACGCACCCCCTTGCAAGGTATATCCGATTGTGCCTGCTTTATCGTAGCATTCGCTTACCGTATTTTCGCCAAGCGTAACCGTTTCACAGTAGATTTCACCGTCCAAATACGTCTTCTTTACGCTACCGCCTACGCCCGTATAAACAACCCCCACTTCGTCGTACGTTTGCAAAAGCGTAGCCGTTGCGTTGGCGTCGTAAATTTCCTGCATAGTAACGTTTACAGGCTCGTCTTTGCACGCCGTAAGGCACGTACAAGCGGATACCACCGCAATCAGCGCAAGCACGCCTTTCCATTGTTTCTTCATTTGCATTTCTCCTTATAAAGGACTTATCTTGTTTATTATATCACACGCGCGCGCTCCCCGTCAAGTGTTACGTAAAAAATAAAACGGACTGCGTTTGCAGTCCGTTTATCGTTACATCGAGAAGTTTTTGAAATAGTTTTGAATTAAGATGATGGGCGTGCCTTTGTCGCCACTACCGCTCGTCAAGTCGGAAAGGCTTGCCAAAAGGTCGGTGAGCCGTCTGGGCGTCGTACCCAAACTCTTGTCGTTGTTGACAAGGTCGTCTTCCTTATTTCTAATCATTTCCTTCATAGCTTCAATCGCCTCTTCGCCCGAAAGCCCAGCAAGGTCGTTATCCGCCAAGTACTTCAATTTGATTTCGTTGGGTTGGCCTTGCAAGCCCGAAGTAAATGCAGGGGACGCTACGGGGTCGGCAAGTTCCCAAATACCGCCAACGGGGTCCTTAAACGCGCCGTCGCCATATACCATACATTCGATATTCTTGCCCGTACGCTTTTTAAGCTCCGCTTGCAAGCCTTCTACAAACGCTTGCGCGTCTCTGGGGAACAGCTTTACGCTATCGTTGGTCGCAAGGTTGCTACCCAAAACGCCGTATTGCGGATTGTAACCGCTACCATCTACGCTTTCCGTCAAAATTTCGTCCAAGGATACTACCTTCTTCGCGCCAGCCTTTAACAGCGTACGTTTGGTCATCTTTCTCGTATGGATATCCGCGTTAATCACGTACTTGGTATGCTTTAAGATTTCGCAAGGGTTGTTGGCAAGGATAACTTCGCATTTCCCCGTCTTTTGGTAGAAATCGATATAGTCCACACCCGTGAATACGTGGCGCACGTCGCCGAACGTCTTACGGAATTCGTCCGCAGTAAATACGTCCGCGTAAGGGTTAACGCCCTTGTCCATAATTTGTTCTACGCTTACGAAACTGTTACCTACTTCGTCCGAAGGGTACGCAAGCTGTACGATAAGCTTCTTTACGCCTTTGGAAATGCCTTTCAAAATCATAGAGAAACGGTTTCTCGAAAAGATAGGCAAAATCAAACCGACGGTTTCGTCGCCAAATTTGTTTTGCACGTCCTTTGCGATTTGGTCTACCGTTGCATAGTTGCCTTGCGAACGCGCAAGTACCGCTTCGGTTACCGCTACGACGTCTTTATCTTGTAAAGAAAAACCGCCTTGCCCCGCCGCACCGCATACGCAGTCCGCCGTGATTTGGATAAGGTCGTCGCCCTGTCTAATGATAGGCGCACGCACACCTCTTGATATCGTGCCTTGATAATCCATAAAAACTCCTTTGCCTAATAAGTCCTTAACTTGTTATAGGCTTATTAACACAAAATATTTTAATGCGTTTTTTTGCATTTGTCAATAATTTTTTATACACATTTTCAATATTGTCCAAAAAAACTTGTATCCCGTTTTACGCTTGTTCTTCTTCTTTTGCAGGTTCTTCCGCTTTATCGTCTGCGTCCGCAACCGCTACTTCGTCTTTTACTTCGTCGTCCGTAATCACGATATCGTCTTCCACTTCTTTGTGCGCGTTTTCGTCGATATGGAGCGTCTTGCAAACCTTCTTCTTCATCTTGTTCCAAATAATCACGAACGTCGCGCCTACCGCTACTACGATAGCCGAAATAGACGTGAGCAAAATGGAAGTTGCCGCCGGGTCGATATACAGTAAATTCGTTAACATAATTTTTCTCCTTACAATATATATTATTTATTTTTATTTTCTTGTTGTTTTTTCGCAAGCGTCGTTAAGATATATTTCGCACCCACTTCGCCAGCCTTGCCGTGATTGAACAGGAAACTTGCAAACTTGTTTTTAATCACTTCCGCGTACTTGTCTTTTTCCGCAATAAGCGTATCCACCGTTTGCGAAATATTGTCCAAATCTTCCTTGTTCACCGAAACGCCGATTTCGTCGCGCAGAGAAATTTCCACAGGGTCGAACGCAATTTTTTGCCAGTTGGGGTTACAACACTTGATTTGCGTATTGATAAACACCGCAGGTCTGTTCGTCGCAAAACAGAACTCGGGCGCAACCCCCGACCAGTCGGTAATCAGCACGTCCGCCGTATAGAGAGATTTGTTCACTGAGAAATCCAGTTCAAACGACAGCCTGCTTTCATCATAGTCTTTATACCGTTCGACAAGCTGTGCAAGTTGCATTGCGTACCGCTTTGCATATTCGGGGTGGGGACGTACCGTAACGTGTCTATTCGGCGCAACGAGCTTTTCTATAAGCGTATCTACACACGAATCGAGCAGGTTGTCTTCTTGCCACGACGGCGCAATCAGAATTTCTTGTATTTCGCTCGGCTGTTTGTTTTCGTTTGCCTTACGTCCCGCCTCACCCAAAAAGTCGGCAAGGGGATACCCGAATTCGACAAGCTTTTTCGCAGGGAGTTCATATACCCGTTCGATTTCTCTAAGCTCTCTTACCGTGTGCGGACCCGTACAGAAAATGGTGTCAAACGCGTCGAACGCCCCTTCTCTAAATCCCATATGCACGCTCATCATATCGTGGGGCACGTACACGTATTCGATATCCTTTTTCACAAACGAACGTTTGAGATAATATTTATCCAAGTCAGGCGTGGACATTACGAACATATCCGCCGTAAGCATCATCATCAAAAGGGACGTCTTTTTCAAACTGATATAATACGCTTTTATGCGCGGTTGACTTTCCGACAATTTGAATATCGCGTCGTCGGGGTCGTTGGTCACGTAGTGAATAATGACGTTGGATTTTTTTAATAGGTTTTCGATAATCGCTTGATAATATTTATAGAAACCGCTCTTTTCCGAATAGAATACGATATGCTTATTCGCCACGTTCTTAAAGCGTTTATAGTCCGCCTTTTCACGTTTCTTATTCGCTTTATAGTTTTTGGTTTTCGTATCTTCCGCGCCGAACGCTTTGGCGTCCGCAAGCGCTTTTCGGCTTGCTTCTAGCGCTTCGTAATCCACGTACTTTTTAGGGTTAATCCACGCGTTAAGGATATACATTTGGAGCACGGAGAACAGGTTGCCCAAAATCCAGTAATACGCAATCCCCGACGGTACGAACAAACCCAAATACAAAGACAACGCTACGCTAAACGCCATAATGCCGTACTGATTCCATTTGCTTTGCTCGTGTTGGATAACGTTGGACAGGTTTTGCGTAAAGCACAACACCCACGACGACGCGCCTGCCAGCAAAGGTACAAGCACGTATACGCCCCAAACGTTGACAGGTACGACGGACAGGTTAATCCCTAAAAAGCCCATATCCAGCGCCATAGACTTGTCGATAATGGACGCAAGCTCTGCTTGGGTTACGCCTGCAATTTGCGTAGAGCTTGTAATTTGTCCGTTTTTAATGGCGTCGATAACCGCGATTTGCCAGCCCGATTCGCCCGTGTTCAAGTTCAAAAACGTCGCGAACGCTTCCGCCGTTTCCCCGCTCGTACCAAATAAATACGTCATCGGATTATAGATGATATCCACCACGATAAGGAGCAATCCGATTTGCAATAACAACGGAATGAGCGAAAGCATGGGATGATATTTTTCCCGTTTATAAAGCTTTGCCGTTTCTTCCGCAATCGCTTCGCCGTTGCCCATCAGCTTGGCTTTTAAGAAGTTAACTTCGGGCTGGATTTTGACCATTTGAATGGAGTTCTTTTGAATCCAACCGGACAGCGGAAACAAGACGAGTTTGGTCTCCACCGTAAAAAGCAATATCGCTAGCCCGTAATTGCCCACGAGCATTTGACACCATTTGAGCAAATACCCGAACGGCAAACAGATGTAATACATAATTTGTTCCATAAGCGTTTTAGCCCTTATATTAGCTGTATAATTCTTTATTAATTTTTTTTCTGCTCGTAATCTTCCAGTTTTTGAACTCACGTGCCGTGCCCTTAATTTCAAAAACCTGTTCTTCGTAGTGCGTATATAACGGGTCGAATTTTTGCCAAACGTGACTGCGCACTTGGTCGGTATTTTCATCCACGTCGAACACCGACTTGCCAAATTCCGCCTCGTCAAACGCAATCCCTTCACTCTTGAAAATCGTCGCCCACAAATTGTCGTGCGATACTTGCGCTTTGGACGTCTTAATCTTGCTTTCCGTTGCACCAGCGGGTTTTACGAACAACGCGGTAATTTTATCCATAATCAAATCCCCCGTTCTCGAATCCTCAAACCCGTGGTCGCCCGTGATGATAATCGTCGAATTGTCATATACCCCCAGTCTTTTCATTTCCGAAATATATTCGTCCATAATTTCAAAGCTGTTAATCAACGAAATTTTAATATCTTTACGCTTGGATGCAGGCGCGCTCTTCCAGTTGGTATCGTAAAACACGTCGTGACATCCCGAAACGTGAATACAACTAAACTGCTTATCCCCGTTCACCGCAAACGTTTCACGTGTAACTTCTTGGTACGTTTGTTTCAAGTCGGTAGAAGCTTGCGGATACGTCAAATCGTCGCTCGTGTATACGACGAACTGATTGACAATAGCCGACGACGTCGTTCCAAACGTATCCTTAAACACGTGCGGTAAAATACGGTACAAGCCCATAAACGTACTCGAACGGAACAAGTTCCATTCTTGCACCACTTCGCGTTGTAAGCTCTCTTCGCTCGTCACGATTTTATTGTCGATATAATCAGGCAAATAGTACGCGTCGTAATAGCCGTAGTAGCTGTCCGTGTATAAGTTAACCGAATACCCTTCTTCGTAAAGTTTGGAAAGCGTTTTATTTTCGCCGTACGAATCGATAAAGTATTGCTTTCTCCCCTGTCCGTTTTCCAGTTTGTTGCGCGTAAGCATATATGCAAGGGACGGGTACGTTCTGCCGTACATCGAAATATGGTCGTTGAAATAGGTAAAACCGCCCCACTCTTTCAAATAGGGATTGACCACGTTTTTATTCGTTTCGTAGTATTTTTTCGCGTCGAATCTATCTATAACGAACAGCACGACGTTTCTATCTTCCGCGACGGTAGTCAAATTGCTCGTCGTCAAAAAGGTGGGGACGTAGTTGGGTTCTTCCTTTTTCATCCCTGCAATGGCGTTTGCGCCGGAAAAATCCGTCGTAATTGCGGTAACGCCCGTGTTAATCGTTTGCGTCGCCACAATCATCACGGCAAGCACCAGCGAAACCGCCGATACGATATCCTTCTTTTTCACGAATACGGATGCAAGCGTAAAGCCGATAATCACCACCGCCCACAACACGGTATTAAATACCACGGCAGGCATCCCTGCCATTTCGATAACCGTTTGCGACGTATCGCCCGAAAGGGAGTGTAATCCGCCGTTGAGATAGTTGGATTGTAAAAACAGCATAAACGCAAGCCCTAAATAAATACCGCGTAAAATTTTATACGCCAGCTCGGGCACGAAAAACAGAGAACAGAAAAAGAGTATCGAACAGCCAAAGAAAAATAACAGCGTTTGTCCGATAACGTCCGTGAAAATAAAACGGAATTCTTCTATGTTCGAGCAATAAATTTGTAACGGCGCACAAATGAATACGATAAACGGAATTGCCATAGAAACGAGAATAGAAAACACGATTCTCCCCTTTCTTTCCGCGTTAAAATACGGCTTTTTCACCTTTTTCGGTTTTTCCTTCGACGTATCAGGCGTATTCTGTTGTACGTTTTCTTGCTTTTCTTCCATATTTTGCCTCTTGGGATTACGGCAAAATGCCATAATAACCTATTCTATTATATCACGCCTATTTATTTTGTCAAATAAATAGACGGGCATTTGATAAAAAACGACTCCCGTTTCACGCGGAAACGGGAGTTTTTCTTTCCTGTTTTGGCAAATCTTGCCTATTTATACGTCGTATATTTTATCGATTTGTTTGAGTTCGGTAAACGTATCGATTTCCACAATGTCAGACGCTGTGCACTCTCTTACGGCAATTTTGTAATTTTCTTTCTTGTAAAGGAGCGCCGTTTGTTCCCAGTAGCGTTCCTTTCCGCCAGGGGAATTGAACACTTCTTCCAAATCCTTTTCCAAGTTCTTGCCTGCCTGTTCGTCCCAGTAGGAAATACCCACCATTTGGTAGCAGTTCGTACCGCCTACGCCCTGCTCGTAGATAATCCCGTTCTCCGCGCGGAAATACCAGTCGTCCGTGCGCTCGACGGGAATCCCCAAAAAGTTGGTGGAATATTCGTACTTTCTAATGAGCTTGGGGTTTTTAAGGAGCAAATCCGATTCCAAAACGTACGCACCGCAAAACAAATCGCGCACGAAATACGCCGACGAAATATTATTGCTTTCGTTATACATCGGATTTTCTACAAAACGGATATTCGGGTACTTGTATTTGAGTTGGTCGAACTGTTCTCCGAGATAACCGCGAATAATCACCACTTCTTCAATGCCTGCCGATTGCACCGCGTCCAAAAGCGTATCAATAAGCCTCGTACCGTTGACGCGCACCAACGGTTTGGGGGTGTTCAAAGTAATCGGTACAAGCCGTGAACCAAACCCTGCCGCCAAGAAAATGGCGCGCTTTACCTTGTATTGTTCCATTGATTGCATACCTGCCCCCGTGATACCCTGTTTATCCAACAAACCAAGCCCCGTCAATTCGGCACAGGTTTTATTGATACTGCCCACGGAAACACCCAACAAACGGGCAAGAGCGCGTTGGGTACAATCTTCTTGTTTTTCTATATACGCCAATAAAACGTCAAACTGTTTTTTCGTCAATTTCATTATTTTTCTCCACGTCTTTTAATAATACCAACCACACATTTTACAATAAAGTTTACGGTAAAAATCATAATAGCAACCACCGCCGCGCACTCTACCATACTGTACGCCTCAAACTGATTGATTAAAAGCGCCAACGGTTTATTGCCAAGCCCTGCCAAGAAAGACACGGCGGAAATGGTCATCATACTGTTGACAAAGAAATAGGACATTGCTTCCAAAATGGTAAACTTGCATTGCGGTAAAATTACCCTACCGATAATCCGCATGCGCGGTATGCCCAAAATACTGCCTACGTCTTCAATATTGTCGTTTATTTTTCCCATCGCGTTATACAACATCAAGTACGGCGAAGCAACAAAGTGTACGATATTTACCATAACCAAAATGATAATTGTACCATAGAAGAAAGTAGATTTAAACACGATAACGTAACTTAAACCCAACACAAGCCCAGGGATAGCCAAACTGGTAATTGTCATCAAGTGCAACACTTTTGCAAATCTCGATTTTTCCCGTGCGGTGAGATATGCCAAAATAAAGGATACCACTACACCCACAACTGCCGTAAACAACGAGATAAGCAAGGAATTGACCAAATATTCTAACCCACCCTTATCAAAGGTCTTTAAGAAATTATCAAACGAGAACCGCATATCCAAAGGGTAGTGCTTGGTCAACGCCTGCAAATAGAATACCCCAAACACCATAGCGGTAAATAACGTAACCACGATACAAGTGGTGTAAGCAATTACAGAATTTCTCGTCTTATGTTCAATGACAAATTCTTGCGAAACGGTAGAAGATTTGCTATCATCCTTATTAAATAAATCGAACAAAAAAGTAATTACCGCAGGGATTAACAAAATAAGCCCCACCACGCTACCTACCGAATAGTTAAGTTGCCCAACCGCTTCTTCATACAAAATAACGGGTAACGTTTTGAAATGCCCACCAACCGAAAGGGGTACGCCGTAGTCGGTGATAATCATAGTGAATACCGCAAACAATACGGAAATCATCGGTTTTTTAAGATACGGCGCGGTGATACCCGTAAACTGTCTATGTGGCGGAATACCCAACACTTTTGCCGCTGCGTACGGGGCGTAATCTTGGTATTTCAACGTATCGCTTATCATTAAAAACGCTACGGGGAACGAATACATTACCGAACCTATCACCACACCTGAAAAGCCGTAAATAGACGATGTGGTGTGAAATAAATTGGTGATAACGCCGTTATTTCCAAACAACATAATCAAACCCGTACCGTGCGAAATGGACGGTATCAACATAGGCAATACCAACACGACGTTCCAAATCGCTTTGCCCTTGATATCCGTTCTATGGATAGACCAAGCCAAAAGATACGCAATGGCTATGGAAATAACGGTAGAAACCAACGCAGACAATACGGAATTGCCTACCGACGGCCAAAAATAACTTCTGGAAAACAGGTAGGAAAACGCCTTCGCGTCCATATTTAAAAGCAAACTTACAAGCGGAAATATAATTACGCAAAATAAGATAACGAACAAACAAAGTTCGCTTATTTTCCTTCTCTTATTTCTTATTGCTATCATGGCTCAACCCCACAAATTTCGACAACGCATCCACTTTCGCTTTCAAATTATCCACGACGAACGATTGCACGTACTCGGTTGCAGGCGAAGACAAAATTTCTTCGGGCGTACCTATTTGCACAATGACGGATTTGTCCATAACCATAATTCTATCCGACATAGAAAACGCTTCTTCTTGGTCGTGCGTGATATATATCATCGTGATAGCAAATTCCTTTTGCAACGCCTTTAATTCTGCACGCAAAGTCAACCGCGTTGCAATATCCAACGCGGACATGGGTTCGTCGAATAAGATAATATCCGGCTTTAACACCAACGTTCTTGCGATGGCGACACGTTGTTGTTGCCCACCCGAAAGTTCGTTAGGCTTCTTATCTTTGTGTTCGATAAGCCCCATCTTCTCGATATATTCTAACGCCGTTTCCCTTGCCGTTGCTTTCGTTTCTTTTTTTACTTTCAAAGCGTATTCTACGTTTTCCAAAACCGTCATATTATTAAACAACGCATAGTTTTGAAATACGATACCCATACCACGTTTGGACGGGGGAAAATGTGTGATGTCTTCTCCATCTTTATAGATGCTACCGCTAGTTGGCGGAATTAACCCTATCAACATACGAAGTATTGTCGTTTTTCCACAACCGGACGGCCCTAAAATAGACAAAAATTCCCCGTTATTAACGGTAAAAGATGCGCTTGATACCGCACCTTTCCCATCTTCAAACGTCTTACATAAATTTTCAATTTTTAATTTTTCTTTCGTCAATGATTCCATTTTTCCAACAAGTATTCCTTATTTTCTAACGTATTGTTGTTCATATTTGCGTACGTGATGTCTTGCGGATAGTTCGGCGTTTGATAATTCTTGTTTTTTAACACCGGTTCGGGATAATACATTTCGCAACACATATCCGTAAATTCCGCATACAAATAATCCATAACCTTTTTCACGGATTCTCTTTGTTCCTTGCCCTTTATAATACAGTTCCCGTACAAGTTATAAGGCGAGCCTTCGCTAAACGAGATAATTTCCAATTCCGTGTTTCCCGACGTAATTTTTTCCACCGCTTGAGAAATCATACCAAAACCAACGGCAACTTCCCTTTGCACCAACGCATTGATAGGCCCAGACCCCGACGACGTGTACGCCAAAATATTGTCCGTCAAATTGTCGAAATAGTCCAACGCTTGCGTTTCACCCCAAGTATTTACCAAGGACAAGTAGAACATATAGCCCGTCCCCGAAGATTTAGGCGAAGGCATAGAAACCAACCCGTCGTACGCAGGGTCTAACAAATCTTGATAACTGGTCGGCTTTTGCAATCCCTGTTGCGTCAATACGTAATTGTTAATTACCACCGCTCCGCCCGTTTTAATAGCGGGAAGCATATAATCCTTTTCCGTAAAATTTAAGCTTTCATCCGTATATACGCTATAATCGTACATAGCGGAAAGGTCAACGATAGCCCCTGCTTCTTTCATTTTAGAGATATAGCCGTATTCTTGCGCAAACACAATATCGTATTCGCACGCAGATTTTTCCGCGCATACCTTTGCCGCAATATTGCTTGTCCCCATATATTCTACCACCGTCTTATATTCGGGGAATTTTTCATTTATCTTTTCCGTCAACAAATCAATGGTATAGGACTCGCTAGAAGTTAAAATCAACACCCTTTCCTTACCACCGCAAGCCACCGTGCCAAGCATAGCCACACCCATACAACCTGCCAACGCCAAATGCATTGCTCTGTTCATCTTCTTCATATAACGTATTGCACCGCCTTTTTGTTTTTGTTCATTATCGTCGTTGTTTTGTTTTCTTTTTGAACAAATCAACCGTTTAAGAAAACAAAATATCACGCTTCCCTTTTATCGTTCAAAATAAAAGAAAAAGCGCTAATAATTGAACATTTATACATCCATTATACGCCCATATTGATATTTATGCAAGCATTTAGAACCCATTTTTAATACTTTTTTAATAAAAAGTAAAATAAAAAACCGCTTTTGAGCGGTTTTTTACATATATATATTTATTTCGTATGCTGTAACAACCAAGCGTACGTTTGCGCGTCGCTGAACGCCCGCTCCCAAATATCGTGCCCCAAATCTTCGTACAAGCGTAGCGTTACGTCGCCACCGTTTGCGTTGACCTTTTCCGCCATCAGCTTGCTTTCGTAGGAAAATATCACGTCGTCCCGTTCCCCGTGCAATACGAGTAAAGGAATATTTTGATAAAACCCCGACGCCCAGTACGGCCCTTGCCCACAGCAAATCACCCCTGCCGTAAACAGGTTTTTCTTTTCCAAAAGGAGCATCCACAGCGAACACGCGCCCATACTCGTTCCCGCTACGTAAAAACGTTTTTTATCACAAAAGCTTTGACTTGCGATATATTCGCAAAACGCGCACAGCGTTTCCGTACGCAACAGCCAACTCGTGTATGGACAGTGGGGCGCAATCAAAATAAACGGCAGTCCGTTTGGAATTCGCGCACGTTGCACGGGCGTACTCAATAGCATATCGTCAAACGTCGCGTTGACAAGCCCGTAGCCGTGTAAATATAATAGCACGGGGTACGTTTCCCCTTCCCTATACTCCTTGGGTAAATCCACACCGTATTCTATTTTATTTTCGCCAAAATAAAACGTTTTCTTTTCGTACATAGCCTTTTCCCTTATGCAAAAGACGCGGACGTGCCCGCGTCTTTTTTAGTTTCGTTTCGTACCTGCCCTATCCCTTTTGGGGGATTTTGGCATTATTCTTCGTCGTCTTCGGGCGCAGGTTCTTCCACTTCGTCGTCCAAAACCACCGTTTCTTCCACTTCCGTTTCTTCTTCGCCAGCCAAGTCTTCCGCGCTCAAATCTTCCGCCGTTTCTTCGGGTGCTTGCGTTTCCGCTTCGTCGTCGCGTTCGGTGATGTCAACCGTTGCAACCAAGCTGTCTTTTACGTTCATAACTTTCACACCGCGCGTCGCTCTACCGATACAGCTAATCGTATCCGCGTGCATACGGATAATAATGCCTGCCGTCGTGATAATCATAATATCGTTTTCGTCCGTTACGGGTTTAAGGCTTACGAGATACCCCGTCTTTTCGTTGAATACGCCCGCTTTAATACCCTTACCGCCACGCGATTGCAAACGGTAATCGTCTATCTTGGAACGCTTACCGTACCCAAGCGACGTAAGCGTAAACAAATCAAACGCAGGGTCAATGACCAGCATATCGACGACGACGTCGTCTTTGCTAAGCGAAATCGCTCTAACGCCTTGCGTTCCTCTACCCGTAGGACGAACGTCCGTTTCCGCAAAGCGGATACACTTACCGGCTTTGGACGCGATAAGCACCTCGTTTTCGCCCGTCGTAAAGCGTACGGCAATCAAGCGGTCGTCTTCTTGAATTTTAATGGCAATTTTACCGTTCTTAGCAATCCGCTTGAATTCGTCGGTGTGCGTTTTCTTAATCAAACCGCGTTCGGTAGCCATCACGAGATAGCCCGTGCCGTCTTCCAAAACGGGGAGTACGGCTTCGATTTTTTCGCCTTGGTCGAGTTGTACGATATTGACAATCGCTCTTCCCCTTGCCGTACGGTTGGCTTCGGGGATTTCGTAACCCTTAATGGAATATACTTTACCCTTAGACGAGAACAGCAAAATCGGGTCGTGCGTACAGCAAACGAACATTTTTTCCACGTAGTCTTCGTCCTTAGGTCTGTGCGCGGTAATCCCCCTACCGCCTCTGCCTTGCGCCTTATATTCGGCTACGGGCAAACGCTTGATGTACCCCGAGTGGGTAATGGAAATCACCACGTCTTCTCTATCGATAAGGTCTTCGTCGTCAATATTGCCGTAATCAACGGAAATTTCCGTTTTACGGGGAGAAGGAGATTTATTCTTAATTTCTACAAGGTCGTCGCGGATAATCGCCATAACCCTGCTTTCGTTGTTTAAGATGTCCTTCAAATCTTCAATCGTCTTATACAGCGTGGCAAGTTCGTCTTTGAGCTTTTCCACTTCCAACGAAGTCAAACGTTGCAAACGCATTTCCAAAATGGCGTTGGCTTGCTTTTCGTCCAGTTCAAACGCGGACGTCAAGCCGACGATTGCGCTGTTTTTATCTGCGCTCGCCTTAATGATACGAATCACTTCGTCCACGTTAGCAAGTGCCAGCACAAGTCCTGCGATAATGTGTGCACGTTCTTCCGTTTTATTCAAATCGAAACGCGTACGACGGGTAATGACTTCCTTTTGGTGGTCGAGATAGTAACGCAAAATTTCTTGCAAATTCAGCGTCTTAGGCTCGGTACCGTTTTCTACGAGCGCAAGCAAAATAATCCCGTCGGACGATTGCAATTTCGTCTTTTTATATAAGGTATTGAGTACCACTTGCGCGTTGGCGTCTTTCTTGATTTCAATCACGACGCGCATACCGTCTCTACCCGATTCGTCGCGGATATCGGAAATACCTTCCAAGCGCTTATCCTTAACCATGTCCGCAATCGTCTTAACCAAAACCGCTTTGTTGACTTGGTAGGGGATTTCCGTTACGATAATACGCGAGCGCATTTGACCGCCCGATTGATATTCTTCAATTTCGCACTTGGAACGGATAACGATTTTACCTTGCCCCGTTCTGTACGCTTGGCGAATACCGCTTCTACCCATAATTACACCGCCCGTAGGGAAATCGGGGGCAGGGATATAGTCCATCAATTCGTCCACGGTAATTTCGGGGTTATCAATCATAGCAATCGTGCCGTCGATAACTTCCGCAAGGTTATGGGGCGGAATATTCGTCGCCATACCAACCGCGATACCGTCCGAACCGTTGACAAGCAAGTTAGGATATCTTGCAGGGAGCACCGTAGGCTCTTCTTCGCTACCGTCGAAGTTGGGGATAAAATCCACCGTTTCCTTATCCAAGTCGCGGAGCATTTCCGCCGCAAGCTTGGTCAGCCTTGCTTCGGTATAACGCATAGCGGCGGCGCTGTCGCCGTCCACCGAACCAAAGTTCCCGTGTCCATCTACAAGGGGGAAACTAATGGTAAATTCTTGCGCCAAACGCACGAGCGCGTCATACACCGAACTGTCGCCGTGGGGGTGAAATTTACCCATACAGTCACCGACGATACGGGCACATTTTCTAAACGCCTTATCGTTATACAAGCCCATTTCGTGCATGGAATACAAAATTCTTCTATGCACGGGTTTTAAGCCGTCGCGCACGTCGGGGATTGCGCGGGATTTATTAACCGCCATCGCGTAGGCAATAAACGAACGTTTTAATTCGTCATCTACTTCTACGTCGAGCATTTTCGTCATTTCCAGAGTTTTCTTAAACGCCTCGGTCAATTCGGGGCTGGTCTCTTTCTTTGCCATACTCTTTTCTCCTAATCCTTATCTTATATATCCAAATCGGTTACGAGCGTCGCGTTTTCTTCGATAAACTTACGACGGAGCGCAGGGCTTTCCCCCATCAGCATCGCAAACATTTGGTCCGCTTCCGCCGCGTCTTTCATCGTTACGCGGATAAGCGTACGCGTTTCGGGATTCATCGTCGTATCCCAAAGCTGTTCTTTACTCATTTCACCAAGACCTTTATAGCGTTGGTAGTCGATTTTCGTCGTCGCGTTTTTGTCGTATTCCAGCTTTTCTTCTTCCGAATACAAGTAATCGATAACTTCCTTACCGCCTGCCTTATGGCTTGCTTTATAAAGGGGTGGTTTCGCCGCATATACGTGCCCGTGTTCAATCAGCGGACGCATATAACGGAACAGGAACGTATAAAGCAAAATACGAATATGCGCACCGTCAACGTCGGCGTCGGTCATAGAGATAATTCTATCGTATCTCAGCTTGCTTTCGTCGAATTCATCCAAAATACCGCACCCGAACGCCGTAATCATCGCTTTGATTTCTTCGTTTTCCAAAACGCGGTTCAAACGCACCTTTTCTACGTTCAAAATTTTACCACGCAAAGGCAAAATCGCTTGGAATCGTCTGTCTCTGCCTTGCTTTGCCGTACCGCCTGCGGAGTCCCCTTCGACGATATAAATTTCGCAAAGTTCGCTACGTCTATCCGAACAGTCGGCAAGCTTACCAGGCAACGCAAACCCGTCCAAAATTCCCTTTCTACGAGTGTTTTCACGGGCAAGACGCGCCGCTTCTCTCGCTTTTTGCGCCGTTACGCAACGCATTACAAGCTCTTTTGCTACCGACGGATTTTCTTCCAAGTACGTAGAAACGTGTTCGGTTACGCATTTATTCACGAACGTACGGATAAAGCTGTTGTTCAGCTTGTCCTTGGTTTGCGATTCAAACTGCGCGTTGACAAGTTTTACGGACACAACCGCCGTAATCCCTTCCATAACGTCTTCGTTTGTCAGCTTGTCGCTATCCTTTAATATATTGTGTTTCTTGCCGACGTCGTTAAACACCTTGGTCAGCGCCATTTTCAAACCTGCCACGTGCGTACCGCCGTCAATCGTGTTGATATTGTTGGCATAGCTGTAAATGACTTCGCTATACGATTCGTTATACTGAATCGCCACTTCGCAAACGGTATCCCCGTCTTGTTCTTCAAAATACAACGGCGTAGGGAACAGCAATTCTTCACGCACTTTATTGAGTTCTTCTACGAACGAGCAAATACCCCCTTCGTAGCAGAAGGAGTCCACCTTTTCTTGCCCAGCACGCTTGTCTTCGAGCGTGATACGCAAGCCCTTGTTCAAGTAGGCAAGTTCTCTCAATCTCCCCTTCAAGGTATCGTATTGAAATACCGTCGTTTCGAAGATTTCCGCGTCGGGCATAAAGGTAACCTTCGTACCCATCGCGTCCGTATCGCCGACGATTGCCACCGCGCGTTGGGGAACGCCACGGTTATACACCTGTCTAAACACGTGCCCTTCGTGGGAAACTTCCGCTTCCAACCACTCGGACAAAGC
>JAFVOG010000026.1 GCA_017505945.1 Clostridia bacterium | reverse complement strand
TTTCTCAAACGTAGAAAGATAGCGCTTTGGGATATGGTTATCTCGTGTGAAATCGACGGCTCGGCTGACGCAACCGTGCGCAACGCGGACATTGCCGACGTTAAGGGATTGCTTGCAAAGACGCGGATAGAGAAAATTTTGCTAAACGGTAAGCTGGCTTATGATTTGTTTATACGGTACTGTGTAGGCGTATCCGTTCCGTACGTAAAAATGCCTTCTACAAGCCCTGCAAATCCACGTTTTAATATAGAAAGTTGGAATAACGAACTAAAGATACTTTTAGACTAAAATAATTTTTTAAGGATTACTATGGATATTTTACAAACGATTACGAAAGAATTTAACTTAACGACTACGCACGCGCAAAACATTATCGCTTTGTTGGACGAAGGGAATACCGTACCGTTTATTGCACGGTATAGAAAGGAAATGACGGGCAGTTGCGACGACCAAGTATTGCGTGCGCTTTGCGATAGATTAGAGTATTTGCGCAATTTGGAAAAACGCAAGGAAGAAGTTTCTCGCGCCATTACTGAGCAAGGCAAAATGACGGATGAAATTATCAAAGCGTTGGAAGTTGCGGTTACGCTTACGGAAGTGGAAGATATTTATCGTCCGTATAAGCAAAAACGCAAAACGCGTGCGTCGGTAGCAATCGCTAAGGGGTTACAGGGCTTGGCGGACGCTATTTTGGCGCAAGATAAAACGCTTGTGCCCGAAAAAGAAGCGGAAAAGTATCTTTCCGACGAAGTGAAAACGTCGAAAGATGCGATTGACGGGGCAAGGGATATTATCGCAGAAATGATTTCCGACGATGCGAATACGCGTAAGAAGTTGCGTAATTTCTATTTTCATCACGGTGAAATCGTATCCTGCTATGCAAAAGGCAAGCAAGAAGCGGACGAAGAAAAGAAATACGAAATGTATGCGGATTTTAGAGAATCAGTAAGTACGATTAAAGGCTACCGTATTTTGGCGTTAAACCGTGGGGAAAAGGAAGAATTTTTGAAAGTCGGTGTGGAAGTGGATACGGACTTTGCAAAACGAATTGCCGTGGCAAGTTTCTTAAAGGACGGCGGAGCAAGCTCTGCAATTGTGAAAGAGGCTGGCGCGGACGGGTTTACCCGTTTGATTGCCCCGTCGGTAGAACGTGAAATTCGTGCGGAGCTGTTTGAAAACGCAAGCGAACAGGCGATTAAGATGTTCGAATTAAATTTGAAACCGCTTTTGATGCAACCGCCCGTGAAGAATAAAGTCACGATGGGTTGGGACCCTGCGTTTAGAACGGGCTGTAAAATTTGCGTTGTGGACGGCACGGGCAAAGTTTTGGATAAGACGGTGGTATTTCCTACTCCGCCCCAAAACAGGACGGCGGAAGCAAAAATCGTCTTAAAAAAGATGATTGAAAAGCACGGCGTCGAAGTCATTTCTTGCGGAAACGGCACGGCAAGCAAGGAAAGCGAAATTTTTATTGCCGAGCTTGTCAAAGAAATTAAGTCGGAATCGGGCAGGGACGTGGCGTACGTTATCGTCAATGAAGCGGGCGCGTCCGTGTATTCGGCAAGTGCGCTTGGTGCAAAGGAATTCCCCGATTACGACGTAACGGCAAGAAGTGCGGTTTCTATTGCGCGTCGGTTGCAAGACCCTCTTGCCGAACTCATTAAAATCGACCCGAAATCTATCGGCGTAGGGCAATATCAACACGATA
>JAFVOG010000025.1 GCA_017505945.1 Clostridia bacterium | reverse complement strand
TGTGCGTAGGTATTGCTTACGCAACGGGAAAAAATCCTATATTTATAGGTAAACCCGAGCCGACTATGATATTTGAGCTTATGAAAAAGTTTGGTTATACCCAAGAAGAAACGGTCGTAATCGGCGATAGATTATATACCGATATTGCCTCGGGTGTGAATGCCGGCGTGGATACCGTTTGCGTACTTTCTGGCGAGCCAACCCTTGCGGATATTGAAAAAGCCGACGTAACCGATACGCCGACGTTTGTGCTTAAAAGTGTAAAAAACTTTTTAGATTAACGCATAACCGTTTGCCGTTTAGAATAGGATAAATAATTAAGATAAGGAGAAAACGTATAAATATGGATGAAATTATTGCACAGCTTTGGATGTTACCGGAATTATTATTATCGGTCGCGCTCGGTTTTATTATCGGTTTAGAACGTAAAATGCGTTCCAAAGAAGCGGGTATCCGTACGCATACAATCGTATGTTTCGGTGCGGCGCTTATGACCATTTTATCCAAGAATATCGGTAACGGCGACCCTGGACGTATTGCGGCGCAAATTGTTACGGGTATAGGCTTTTTGGGCGCGGGTATGATTGTATATAAACAGCACGAAGTTAAGGGCTTGACCACAGCGGCAGGTGTTTGGGCAACGGCAGGTATCGGTATGACCTGCGGTGCTGAGTTATACATTGTGGCTATCGTTGCAACGGGATTGATGCTTGCGGTACAATTTTTATTACATACGAATTTCCGTATTTTCAAAAACAAGAAAAGCTATTCGGTTAAAATTGAATTTTCAAGAACGGGCGACGAAAATTTGAAAATTAAAGAAATTTTCGGTACGGATAGATTTAACCACTTGGTATTAAAAAGAGATGGCGACCAAGTGCTTTATAGTGCAACCTTAACGACGGATAACGAATTTTCGTCGTCGGAATTAAACGAAATTATTTCTAATAATCCGTTTATCTTCTCTATTGAAAGATGTGATAACGATTGATATTAGGAGTTACAAATGGAAATCAATATTGAATACCGCCATATCAGCGGTTTTGAAAAGTTCTACAAAAATACAAGTGGCAAAACGGTTGCGTTGATGTACGACGTCAATACGAAACCGTATGCATTGCGAATTAAAGAAGAATTAACAAATCACGGTTGTAAAATTTTAGACGTAGAATATGCGAACGAAGAATTGATACCGTCCGAAGATAAATGCGAATACGCTTATTCGATTGCGCAAACCGCCGATTACGTTTTGGCGGTTGGTAGCGGTACGCTCAACGATATGGCTAAATCGGTAGCTACGCGCCATAATATTCCAAGCGGTGTACTTGCAACCGCGCCGAGTATGGACGGTTATTGCTCCAAAGGTTCAGCATTAATGCGTAGCGGTTTTAAGGTAACGGATGAAGTAAATACGCCCAGCGATATTTTAATCGACCTTGCTATCGTTTGTAACGCGCCTAAGCTTATGATTGCGTCCGGTTTTGGGGATATTATCGGTAAATATACCTGTCTTACCGACTGGAAAATGGCACAAGCGGTCAAAGGGGAAAGTGTGAACGAAGAAGCCTTTGCGTTAATGGAAAAAGCGCGCACGGCTTGCGTCGACGCGTTCGACGGATTGACGCGCTATGAAGACGATGCGGTGGCGAAGCTCATGGATGCTTTAATCACGGCGGGGATTTCCATGGCGATTTGCGGTAATTCCAGACCTGCTAGCGGTAGTGAACATCATCAATCGCATTTCTTGGAAATGGATTTCGTTCGTCGCGGTGAAAAAATACCTATGCACGGCTTAAAGGTTGCAATCGGTACGCTCGTTTCTATGGAGCTTTATCATTATCTAAAAGATAATCGCATTGCTTTCCAAGGTGCGGAAAAGGTATACGACTTAGTAGACGAAATGCCGAGTATTGAGAAAGTCAAAACTATGCTAGAAAAAATGGGTTGCCCCGTGCGTTTTTCCGAGCTTGGCGTAAGAAAAGAAACGATGGAAGAAATGCTTGAAAAGGCTTATACCGTACGCGATAGATATACCGTTTTAACGCTTATTCACGAGCTTGGATTAACCGAGCAAACAAAACCGATTATTATGAATAAATATTTTTAAGGATAAAACACGAATGAAGAAATTAATTTGTTTTGATTTAGACGGAACGCTCACACAGCACCGCTCGCCCTTAGCACAAGAAAATCGTGATTTATTAGATATTCTTTCCAAGAAATATAAAATTATTATGGTTGGAGCGGGGAACGCTGAGCGTATATACGCACAAATGGGGGAATATCCCATTGATATTATCGGAAATTACGGTATGCAGGAAAGTAAGATAATAGACGGTAAATTTACGGTCGTTCGTCAAGTGCAGTCTAATCCAAACAAAGAGTTTTTTATTGAAAATATTCGTTATTTACGTAAAAAATACGGTTATACGCAATATAAGGGCGAAGAAGTGGAATTTCATAAGACGGGCATGGTTACCTTTCCGCTTTTGGGTACGAAAGCGGACATTCAAGACAAGCTTGCTTTTGACCCGACAAGAGAAAAGAGAAAGGTATTATATCCCGAAGTATTAGAAATTTTCAAGGATTACGCCGTGTATATAGGCGGTTCGTCGTCTTTTGATTTTGCCGAAAAACAATATAATAAATACGACGCCATTATGACGTACGCCAAAGAAAACGGATACAAAAAAGAAGAGATTTTATTCGTTGGCGACGATTTCGGCGACGGTGGTGGCGATAGTCAT
>JAFVOG010000024.1 GCA_017505945.1 Clostridia bacterium | reverse complement strand
TGGCACAAACCTACACGGGTAGCTTCACAATCAGCGAAATTTATGACGGCGCGAGATAAGCCGTAACTAACATGCCTCCTTGTTATAGTATATCCTTGTGATGCTATACCTATGGATAACACCTCATTACAATTGAATAGCGGAAAAGCCACTCGTACGAGCGGCTTTTCCCACTATTTGAATAATAAGCATTTTTTGGGTAAAAAAGCATATTTTGGAAGGAATTGCTTGACAGTAGTTTGGATGTTTAGTATAATATTATTTGGCGTGTTTAACACCGAGTAAATTATAAAAGGTGAAAAGATGGTTACCATAAAAGACATTGCAAGAGAGGGCGGGGTTTCCGTTTCTACCGTAAGCCGTGCGCTTGCGGATAGCCCGTTGTTGCCCCAAGCCACTTGTGTAAAAATTAAAGAAATTGCAACGCGTTTAGGATATGTAAAAAACGAGGTGGCAAGTAGTTTGAAACGTGGCGCGTCGCAAACGATAGGTGTGCTCAGTTTTTTGGACGACGCTTTGGGCTTTTCGCATCCTTTGTTTGCGGATATTTTAGAAGGGATAGCCAAACAATTAAACGCCTGCGATTATGAAATTCTTTTATTGTCCGACCATTTATCCGAGGATGCGGATCAGCTCATTTCTTCCTTGCATGCTAAAAATTTAAGTGGCGTACTCATTTTGTGGGGGTCTTTGCAATCTCAAAAAGTTGCAAAACTGATAGAAAGTGATATTCCTACCGTTCTCATTGACGGATTTGACGACGAAATGACGGCTATGACCAATTTCGTTACTTCCACCAACGAGATAGGCATGTACGATTTAACCAAGGAAATTCTTAGCAAAGGGCATACCAATATCGTATATCTTTGCGGTAACGATTACTACGTTACAAGAGAGCGTATAAAAGGATTTTGTCGAGCTTTACAAGAACAAGGCATACCTTGCAACGATTCTATGTTCCACCCTGCCGAATATTACCACTTATCTAACGTCAAAGAAATTATTGAACAATTGCTTGCCCGAAAAAATCCACCTACGTGTATGATTTTTCCCGACGACTATTGTGCCGTTACCGCTTATGGTATTTTGAGAGACAAGGGGTACACAATTGGTAAAGATATTTCCGTTGCAGGGTTCGACGGGTTGGGCATAGGGCAGTATGCGCAACCGCGTCTTACCACAGTTAACCAAGATATGGGTGCGGTAGGGAAACGCGCTGCGGACGTATTATTGCAAAAGATAAGAGGGGACGTGGAATCCAACGTACAATTCGTACCAACGAAACTGATTATAGGCGAAAGTATTTGTGATTTAACTTAAAAACGGAATAAAAAATTTGTATAAACGTGCGCTTGACAAAAGGTCGAGCGCACGTCTTTTTGCTTTTTTGTGCAAACGTTTGCTTTTTTTCATTTTTTTGTAATTTTTTTCAAAAATCGTCTTGACAAGCGAAAAGTAGTGTGTTATAATAAAATCACAATGCAAACGATTGCATAAAACAAAAAAATACGGAGGAATGATATGAAAAAAATAATTTCAACGGTTTTAGCTTTGAGTTTGACCGTAGGTACGATGGCAACGGCTACTGCGTGTGGTAAAGACGGCGACAAATTTGTCGTTTGGACGTTTACAAACGAATTGAAAGAGATGATAGAGGACTATTATCAAGACAGCGTGAGCGATAATACGGAGTTTGATATACAAGTTATCGGTGTAAACGATTTGGATACGAAGTTGTCTAGTGCTTGGCGTGCGAAGAAGAATTTGCCTGATATTGTAGCAATCGAAGAAAAGTACATTGCTAAATATGCAGAATCGGGTATGTTCTTGGATATTGAAGACATGTTGAAAGCGGATAATGAAATGTACGATTATACCTTGGACGCGGCAAGAGACACGCAAGGCAAAGTTATGGCATATGCTTGGCAATCTACGCCTGGTGCATTGTATTATCGTACGGATATGGCTTCGGAAATTTTAGGGGTAAATTCTCCCGAAGAAATGCAAGCAATGGTATCGAACTGGGAAGATTTCCTTAACGTTGCACAAACCCTGAAAAACGCGAATACCGAACATTTCTCCGATGTAAGAATTTTGTCTGACGTTGCTGCGCCTGCACGCGCGTTTTACAGTGAAAGAAACGCGTCGTGGGTTGTAGATGGCAAGTTGTCTATCGAATCACAACTTTACGATGGCGAATATAGCTTATATGAAATCATCAAAACGTTGCAAGTAGGTAACGGTACTTGGGGCGAAGAGGAAGACCCGTTTATCAATGAAACGACGGAAAGACAAACGGCTTGGTTTACCGATATGTCGCAAGATAAAGTATTCAGTTACTTGTTGCCTTCCTATTCGTTGCACTTCGACTTGAAGAAGTATGCGGAAAACAGCACGACGGGTACGACGACGGCTGGTAAGTGGGCGGTTTGCCAAGGCCCTTCGACCTATTCGGACGGCGGTACGTGGCTTGGCGTGATTAAGACGTCTAAAAAGGCGGAAAAGGCGAAAGAACTCATTGAATATTTCACGATGAACGAAGACTTCCTTCGCGCTTGGGCAAACGATAAAGGCGACTTTATGAATAATAAATCGTTGATGAGCGAATTTGCAAACGACGCGACGAAGAGCGAATCGTTCCTCGGCGGTCAAAACCACTATAAAGTATTCCACCAAGTAGCTGAACAAGTACGCGGTAACAACCGTACTCCTTACGATAGTAAGATTAACGCTATGTTTAGTGAGTGGGCAATCAACTATGCCAAGGTGGAAAACGTTTCCAAGTCGTCCGCGAAAGCAGACGCTTTGGCAGGATTTATTGAAGGTGTAGCTGCGCCGTACGGCTCGAAGATTGATACGGATATTACTTTACCTAATTTATAATTGTAAGGAGAAGAAACTATGGCACTCTTTGCAAAAAAGAGAAAACTCAATTACGGAATATACGGGTTTATCTTTGTATTGCCGTTTTTCGTAGTGTTTTTGATTTTTCAACTGTATCCCATATTGTATTCGATAATTTTATCGTTTACCAATTATCAAGGGTTCATGGACGTCAAAGACGCAACGTTTACGTTTTCGCAATACACGGACTTAATCGTAAACCCCCGCTTTTTGCAGTCTATCGTAAATACTTTTATTATATGGATGATTAACTTTGTTCCGCAAGTCGTCGTTTCGTTTTTGTTTGCCGCCTTGTTTACGTCGGTGAACTTAAAGATGAAAGGCGCGGGGGTATTCAAGATTGTTTACTACTTGCCCAACATTGTTACGGCAGCGTCCGTTGCGGTATTGTTTAAGAACTTGTTTAACTATCCCGACGGCATTATTGATAAACTGTTTAAGGCAATGGGTGTTTTTAGCGATCCTACTTATAATATCGTGCGCGACGCATGGGGGACGCGAATTCTTATTTCATTTATCCAGTTTTGGAGATATTTTGGGTACACGTTATTGATTTTAGCCGCGGCTATGATGGGGATTAACCCTACGTATTACGAGGCGGCTACGATTGACGGCGCAAGCAAGGTAAAATCCTTTTTCTCCATCACGTTGCCGTTGCTCCGTCCTATCGTATTGTATACGTTAATCACCAGCTTAGTCGGCGGTTTGCAAATGTTTGAAATTCCGTATTTGATTTGCGACGGCGGACCTATGATGGCAGGCGGACGTTGGGCTACGGAAACCATTTCCGTATACATTTACCACATGGCGTTTGAAGGCGGTTATACCAACGATTACGCTTTGGCAAGCGCGGCATCCGTGTACTTGTTCTTGATTGTTTTGGTGTTCAGCTTTATCACTTTCAAATTCTTCGGTGACCAAGCGTTCGGTTTGGAGAAAAAAGAAAAGCAACCCAAGAAAAGCAAGGAAAAGGAGGACGTATGAAAAAGAAAAACGTAACTGCCCGTAAGGGATTATGGGGTATGGGCGTTAAGGACTGGATTTGGTTCGTAATATGCGTACTCTTGGCGTTTATGTGCTTGTTTCCTTTGTGGTTGATGCTCTCCAATTCCACGAGAACGACCATTCAAATTCAACAGATAGGTGGCGCGGAAAGTTTATTGTTTTCAACGCATTTCTTTGATAACGTTGCGTCGTTGCTCAATAAAGGTTTTGATATTTTCGGTGGCTTTTTTAATAGCTTATTTATTGCTATTACCAGTACGGTCCTGTGCGTGTATTTCTCCGCATTGACGGCGTATGGTTTTGTAGGATATCAATTTATCGGTAAAAAAGTACTGTTTGCCGTATTGATGGCGACTATGTTAATCCCTGGACAATTAGGTATGATAGGTTGGTACCAGTTGGTTGTTGATTTAGGTATGTACGACAGTTGGACACCGTTAATTTTACCGTCTATCGCGTCGGCAACAACGGTATTCTTCTTAAAGCAATACTTGGAAACGACGTATAGTAAAGATTTGGTAGAAGCGGCTCGTATTGACGGTGCAAAAGAGTTTTACACGTTCAATACCATTATTTTGCCTATTTCCGCACCGGCTTTGGCAACACAGGCCATATTTTCGTTCGTGTACGCTTGGAACAACTATCTCCCTCCGTTGATGATTTTGAATAGCTCGTCGAAATATACGTTGCCGATTTGGATTCACCAACTTAACGCAGATACGCACGAAGTCGATTTTGGGGCGTTGTATGCAGGGCTAGTTATTACGGTATTCCCGTTGGTGGTCGTGTATTTAGTATTCTCCCGCTTTATTGTCAGCGGCATCGCGCTTGGAGGCGTAAAGGAATAAAATTATGGAAACAAAAATTCAAAACCCTGTTCTTACAGGGTTTAACCCCGACCCGTGTATTTTACGGGTGGGTAAAAAGTATTATATTGCAACTTCAACGTTCGAGTATTACCCTGGGGTACCGATATTTGAATCGGAGGACCTTGCTAACTGGAAATTGATAGCAAGACCGATTACACAGGATAAGCAAGACCGTACGGGCGTCCCGCAAGGCGGTGGTGTTTGGGCTCCGTGTTTAAGCCACGACGGCGAGCAGTTTTACTTGGTTTACAGTAAAGTATATAGCTGGTTTTTCGAGCCGTTTAAGGATTGTGACAATTTTGTAATTACCGCCAAAGAAATTACGGGCGAGTGGAGTGAACCCGTGTACTTGAACAGCGATGGATTTGATACGTCGTTGTTCCACGAAGGAGATAAATCGTATTATATGGGTGTGGATTGGGATTTTCGTCAATCCATCGGCGCACCGCAATTCTCGGGGATATTGCTGTGGGAATTTGACCGCAAAACCAAAAAATTGCTCGGTAAACCCACGAAAATTTTCCGTGGTACAAAGCGTGGTTTGGTAGAAGCGCCCCATATCTATAAAATCGGGGAATATTATTACTTATTCACAGCGGAAGGTGGAACCAACGTAGAACACGCCGAAACGGTAGCACGTAGTAAAAACATTTACGGACCGTACGAAGTGCATCCCTATACGCATTTAATGACGTCGCATGAAACGGATAATCCTTTGCAAAAAGCAGGGCACGCCAGTTTGGTGGACGACGGTAACGGAAATTACTACATCGCACACCTTTGCGGTAGAAAACTGTTTAAGGGGAACTGCGTTTTAGGTCGTGAAACGGCTATCCAAAACGTTGTTTTTAAAGACGACGGTTGGATGTATTTGGCACACGGCGGTACGCAGCCGCGTTCGTACTTTACCGTACCGTATGCGGTAGAAAAACAAGAAAAGAAAGGGGGCGTCATCGAGTTTAGCGAACAGTCCTTACAAACGGTGTACCAAAGTTTGCGTATTCCTTTGACGGGAAAATACCGCATTTTATCACCGAGAAGTATCGAACTTGTCGGTGCGTGTAGTATAGCTTCCGTACATAATCAAACGTTGCTTGCAGTTCGTCAAGAAGACTTGGCGTTCCAAGCGAGTGTTCGTGTCGATTTTCACCCTGAAAAGTTCTCGCATCTTGCAGGTTTGAGTTACCGTTACGATGAAAGTAATCAGTATTTATTGTACATGAGTTACGATGAAAAGGCAAAGGCAAATCGTCTCTACGTTCACGCTGTTCGTGGTGGTTGGGGGTTGCCTGTTGCGACGGACGTACTCGTTGGTGATACCGTATATCTGCGCGTGAAAGCGGATACGGAAGGCGCACAATTCTATTATTCGCTCGACGGTAAGAACTATTTGCCCGTATGGGAGTATTTTGATAATTCTATTCTCTCGGATGAGGGAGCGAAACCTATGGGTTTCACTGGCGCGTTTGTGGGAATGTACGTGGGCGATTTTTCGACGCGCGAAAAGAAAGCGGTGTTTACGGATTTTGAATACGTACCGCAATAAGGAGAACGACATATGAAAATATGGGATAAAATAAAAAAAGGACTTTTGATGGTAGCATCCGTATGTATGGTCGGCGGATTTGCACTGTTGGGTAGTGCTTGTGGAGATAAGACGATTGCGCAAGCGTACAAAAGCTATTTCAAAATCGGCGCTGCATTAGACGTGGACGCTGCAACGGGTGAATTTTTCTACGAAGACGACTTTATCAAACAGTTTAATAGTATTACCGCGGGCAACGAAATGAAATGGGTGTTTACGGAACCGCGCAAAGGCGAATATACCTGGGAAAGTGGCGATTACGTTGTCAATAAAGCGAAAGAGTTGGGTATGGCAGTACGTGGACACGTGTTGGTATGGCGCGACTCTACGCCTGAATACGTTGTGCAACACAGCAAAAATGCCGACCCTGCTATGGCAAAAGCGTTGGTTATAGACGATATCGTTTCGCACGTTACGACAACGGTGAATCACTTTGGCGACGATACCGTATATTGTTGGGACGTTGTAAACGAAGCCATTTCGGACAGTAACGACCCTAACGAAATTTTCTATCCCTGTCCGTTGTATTCGGCGGCGGGTGAAGATTACGTGTATAATGCGTTTGTCGCGGCGAGAGCGGCTAATCCCAATATTAAGTTATTCTATAACGACTATAACTTAAACCAACCGCTTAAACGTAGCAAAGCGATTACGATGTTAAAACGTTTAATCGCACGTGGTATGCCAATTGACGGTATCGGCGAACAAGGTCATTACAGCATCCGTAATTTTGATTTCGTTGAGTTTGAAAATATGCTTGACGATTTTAGAGAACTTGGCTTGGAAGTGCAAATTACCGAGTTGGATTTCTCCGTATATGAAAACGATTCGGAACAACAGTTTGAAGGATTATCTCCCGAACTTGCCGCATTGCAAGCGGAAGCGTACGGAAAAGTAATGGAAATTTGTCGCAAAAACAAAGATATTATTACGGGTGTTACCTTCTGGGGCGGTGCAGACGATAAGACGTGGCTGGACGATTTCCCTGTCAAGGGTAGAAAGAATTATCCCTTAATTTTTGACGAATTTACCGACCCTAAGCCTGCGTACGACGCGGTTATGGATTTCAAGGATAAGTTCGTATTTGACGAGGATAAAGAAGACGACGATACGTATAACGTAGACAAGGGCAAAAACGATACGTTCCATATTTCCAAATGGTTCGGCGACGAAATTGACAGCGGTTTAGAAGTCGAAGATAATTTTGATTTGAACGGTCAATCGGTTACGCGAGTTCGCTATGCGAAAGTAGCGGATTATACGCAAATTCAAACGAAAGTACACGGTAAATTGGAAAAATATAAATATCTCAATTTAACGTTGTCGGCAGACAAATCTATGATTGTTATGCCACAAATCAACTATAATATCGGCTACGGTGAAACGTACGATAAAATCATAGGGGAAGAAACGTTTGAAATTAACACGACGGCAAAAACGTACTCTATACGCATTCCCGATTCTAAACGTATTTATATGAACGTAGCGGAAGACGTTTGGCTTTTCCCTGAACCTGGTGAAAGAAAGGACTTTAACAACGCTATGTTGCACGGCTATTTTTACGTACACGACACGTGGTTTAGTGAAAGTGCGCCCGACGGTGCGGAAGTGCTTGAACCTGCCGCTTCGGGTAGTGGCGTAAGTGAAAAGGCGTACAAGAAAGACGGTGCGCGTACTTGGTATAATGAAACGAGCTGGACAAAATATAAAATCGGGTATACCAGCCAAGGTATGAAGATTACGTCTACAGGTGCTGCGGACTGGGGCTTTGTTTCCGTTCAGCTTGACGATTTTGACCAAGCACATAACAAATTAAAGTTTAGTTATATCGATAACGACTATTTGGCGGACGGTAAGCAAGGCGTTTCCTATATCCGTTTCCGTTTGCGCGGTACGCCTGTCGGTATGACAAACGACGGTATCAATACGTATATGGAATACAAGGACAAAGACCTTGTTGACTGGGTAGTAGACGAGGGCGAATATACGCAACCTTCCATCGGCGGGCCCGAATCGGTAACGTTTGACGAGGCGACGGGGCGCGTGGACGTAGTATATGATATTACGTCGGAAGTTGCCAATATGATTTCGCGCAATGCAATTGATATGGGCGAAGGTGGATACGGCTTGCGATTGGTTATCTTAATCGAATCGGTCGGTTCTTCGCAAGGTACGAATTATACGCCTAAATATCCCAACAATTATTCGGACGAATCCAAGCGTGGCGAATACGTAGAGGCGGATAAGGAATTTAATATTACGGTAGTTGACGTGGGTACGTACACGGCAGAATAAATATAAGGAGAAAATTATTATGAAATTTGATTTGAAGGCAGTTAAATATGAAGGCGCAAACAGCAAAAATCCCTTTGCGTTTAAGTTCTACGATAAAGACGAAGTAATCAACGGCAAAAAAATGAGCGAACATATGAAATTCGCTATGAGCTACTGGCATACGATTGACCAAGAAGGTACGGACGTATTCGGCGGACCTACGATGGATAAAAAGTTTGGTAAGACGGACCCGTTGGAAATTTTCAAAGCGAAAGCGGATTTCGCATTTGAACTCATGGACGCGCTGGGAATGGAATATTACTGCTTCCACGACGTAGATATTGCGCCGGAAGGAAAAACCTTAAAGGAAAGCTTGGCATATTTCTACGAAATGGTAGATTACATTTACGATTTGCAAAAGAAACATAATAAAAAATTGCTTTGGGCTACGGCAAACAATTTTAGCGACAAGAAATTTATGGTTGGTGCGGCTACCAGTGCAAATGCCGACGTATTCGCAACGGCGGCTGCAAAGGTAAAGGCATGTATCGACGCTTGTATTAAACTTGGCGGTACGGGCTACGTGTTCTGGGGTGGTAGAGAGGGCTACGATACGTTGCTCAACACGGACATGGGGTTGGAATTAGATAACCTTGGCAGATTTTTGACGATGGCTCGTGATTACGCAAGAAAGCAAGGATTTACGGGTGATTTCTATATCGAACCGAAACCGAAGGAACCCACCAAACATCAATACGACTTCGACGTGGCTACGTGTGTAGGGTTCTTGAAGAAGTATGGTTTGGCTGATGATTTCAAGATGAATATCGAGGCAAACCACGCGACGCTTGCTATGCACACGTTCCAACACGAATTGCGTACGGCAACGATTAACGGGGCATTCGGTTCTATCGACGCAAACCAAGGCGACTGTATGCTTGGCTGGGATACCGACCAATTCCCTACGAACGTTTACGATACGACGCTTTGTATGTATGAAGTTATCAAAGCGGGCGGATTTACCAACGGCGGTTTGAACTTTGACGCGAAAACGCGCCGTGCAAGTAACACGTTTGACGATATTCTTTTCGGTTATATCGCAGGTATGGACAGCTTTGCGCTTGGCTATAAGCTTGCCGATAGAATTATCAAGGACGGTAGAATTGACGAATTCGTCAAGAATAGATATGCATCTTATACGCAAGGCGTTGGTAAGGATATCGTGGAAGGTCGCGCAACGTTGGAAAGCTTGGCAACGTATGCCGAAACGCTTGGCGAAATTAAAGTAGAAAGTGGCAGACAAGAATATTTGGAAAGCATTATTAACGAACTGATGTTCAAAGGCGTATAAATATGTTTATCGGTATTGATTTGGGAACAAGCTCCTTAAAAGCGTCTGCGGTTTTGCAAAACGGTGAAATCGTTGCTGCATGTTCGGAAAGTTACGAGTTGTTAACTCCGCAAGAGGGTTGGTGTGAACAAAACCCTGCGGACTGGGCAAGCGCTATGTTTTTATCTATTAAAAAACTGGGCGAAAAAGTGGATTTATCGAAAGTGCAAGGTATTAGCTTTTCGGGGCAAATGCACGGGTTAGTGTGCTTGGATGAGAATAATAAAGTTATCCGTCCTGCGATTTTATGGAACGACCAACGCACGGCGCTTGAAACGGATTACTTAAACGAGTCGGTTGGGCTTACTAAATTAGTACAATGGACGGGCAATCGCGCGGTAACGGGTTTTACCGCGCCGAAAGTCCTTTGGATGAAAAATAACGAACCGGAGAACTTTGCCAAGATACGCAAAATTATGTTGCCGAAAGACTATTTGGCGTTTTTGCTTAGCGGTGTGTTTGCTACGGACGTTTCGGACGCAAGCGGTACGTTGTTTTTCGACGTTAAAAACCGTTGTTGGTCCAAGCCGATGCTTGAATTGTTGTCCATCCAAGAAAGTATGCTCCCTACCGTGTATGAAAGCAGTCAAGCTATCGGTTCTGTTGCGTTAGAAGTAGCGCAAACGACGGGGTTGTCCATTACGGCAAAGGTAGTTATCGGTGGCGGAGACCAAGCTGTCGGGGCAATCGGTACGGGTACGGTTGCGGAAGGCAATATATCCGTTTCGCTGGGTACAAGCGGTGTTGTTTTTGCGGCTTGTGATTCTTTCTATAACGAAGAACAGGGATTATTGCATAACTTCTGTCACGCGAATAATAAATATCACTATATGGGTGTTACGCTCGCGGCAGGGGCGTCGCGTTCTTGGATAGCGGAGACGTTATCTATCGACGATTTTGGCGCAATCGACGAAAAAGTCAAAGAGCTTGGTATTGATTCGTTGATTTATACGCCTTATTTGACGGGCGAAAGAAGTCCTATATTTGCTCCGCAAATCAAAGGTGGATTGTTTGGCCTTACGTTGCAAACGACGCCTGCACATATTATGAAAGCGGTTATGGAAGGCGTAGCTTTTAGCTTGCGCGACTGCTTGCAAGTTATGCGCGACGTGGGCGTAAAAATCGACAAGGCGCGTTGTATAGGTGGTGGCAGTAAATCGGACGTATGGATGCAAATTTTGGCGGACGTATTACAGGTGCCAATTTGTAGGATTAATACGGCGGACGGCGGTGCGTTGGGTGCGGCTATTTTGGCTATGGTTGGCACGGGCTTATACGTTAGCGTGGAAGATGCTTGCAGTAAGCTAATTAAGGACGAAAAAACGTTTTATCCTAACGCGGATAACGTTAAGCGTTACAATGAAAAATTTGCACAGTACAAGGATTTTCAACAGTATTCTTTAAGGAGTGCTTCGGTATGAAAAAGTGGATTGCAACGGCAATGGGAGTAATCCTGTCTATGAGTATGTTTACGGCTTGTAAAGACGATACAACGTTAGACGTATATTTAATCGGCGGACAATCCAACGCCGTAGGAAATGCGTACTTAATTGATTTAGATGAAAAGGAACGCAACGTTACGTATACAGATACGTTGTATTATGCGGAAGGAACGGTAGATGAATACGGCGTGCTTACGTCCGTTACGACGGAAGATGAAAAAGGTTTGGGTTGGAGACACGAACATTTTGGCGCGGAAGTTGGGATGGCAAAAGCATTTGCTGGTGAAAAAGGCAAGCGAGCTATTATCAAATGCGCATACAACGGGTCTAGTATTAATAAAAATAATACGGGTATGGGCTCTTGGTGGACGGAAACTGCGGAAATTCCCAACGTTTCTATTAAATGCTATGATGGGTTTATTCAAGCGGTTATCAATGGATTGAAAGCATTGAAAGAAGACGGTTATACGCCAAAGATTAAAGGTATGGTATGGTTGCAAGGCGAATCGAATGCGGGTAATTCGACGTATTTAAGCGATTTACGGAATTTGCGCGATAAAATTCGTAACGTACTTGGTGTGCCCGATATGTATTTCCTTGCAGGTGAAATCAGTAACGCTAAATATGGTGAAGCTTGTGCGGTGAATCAAGCTGTACATACATTTGCAGAAGACGAGTATTGCGATTACGTCGCTTGCGGTACGTTACCTTTGGATACGCGTTCTAACAATAGTTATCATTGGACGGGCGGTGATATGTTGCAAATCGGATTGTTGTGCGGTGAAAAACTGTTGCAAAATACATAACCTAAAAATCTTTTGACAAAGGTATCTATTCGTGTTATACTATAAAAAAATATTGTGAGAATAACAATGCGGAAATTTATTATAACGCTCGTTAGCATTTTACTTTGTATCCCTATGTTCGTTGCGTGCAATAAGGGAAGTGATTCGTCGTCTTCGTCTATAAGCAACGACGAATTCAGCTCCGTGGAAGATTCTTCTATCGAAGATGTTTCTACGTCTATGGAAGATTCTTCTATCTCGACGGAAGACAGTTCTTTGGACGATAGCAACGAAAGCTCGGAAGAGGATAGCTCGACGGAATTGCCGAACAATATGCGCGCAATTTATTATGTTGGTATTAACAGTCAAACGGGCGAAACGATAGATATTCCAAATGGATTACGTTTTGTAAACGGAAACTATCCCGAATCGTTTGAGCTGGGTACTTCTGTTTCCATTGATATGTTGATTAGTACCGTCATAGGAACGCTGGAATACGAGTTTTTAGGATATTTCCGCGACGCAAACGGCACGACGGCGTTTACGGGTATTACGCCACAAGACGCGGACGACGTAACAGTTTATGCACGTTTTAATATCATACGGCATACACCGATAATTACTTAACGTTAATAAAAAAGTAGGGGGTAAAATTACCCCCTACTTTTTTAATGGATAGGTTATATGCAAATTTTGCTATGCAGTAAACAAAGAATACGTTAAAAATATGTCCACCGTTTAATGCTGAAATTGATTTAGCTTGTTTTTTGCACTTGTTTTTTAGGATACCATTGTAAGAATATAATTTTTTTCATTTTTTTCTAAAAATATATTGACATTAAAAAATATGGGTGTTATAATAATGTTGCGGTAACACGAGTTACAATGGAGAATGTTGTATTGAAGATTTCGCGTAATATGATAGCAAAAGAAGCGGGAGTAACGCCAACGACGGTATCGTGTGTACTCAATAACACCCGTCCCGTATCCCAAAAAGTCCGCCAACGTGTAATGGAAGCTGTTGAGCGGTTAAATTACGTTCCCGACGTAATGGCGCGTGCAATGCAAGGCAAGGGAACGAAACAAATTGCCGTTATGGTGGATAGCATTAAAAATCCGTTTTTGGCAGAGTTGGTTTATAGCATAGAAGAAGCAGGTATAAAGAAAGGGTTTTTCTTTAATATTTGCGGAAAGATGGACTTAAAGAAATATATTCCCAATATTATTGCTAGAAAGATAGATGCCGTTTATTTTTGTTCGGAAATTAAAAATGACGAAGTACAATACGTACGGCAATTATTAGACAATGGCGTAAAAGTGTTGACAGGGTCGCATTTTTCACATTTTACGGATGAGATTTCCCGTATTGATATGGCAACGGGTGTTGCAATGGGGAAGGCAGTTCGTTTATTATATGAGAGGGGACACACGAAAATTGCTTGCTTAAATACGTTTCGCGTCGATTCTGGATTGGATAGTCGTTTAGACGTCTATTTGCAAGAAATGAAAGCGTTGGGGTTAGAACCTATTGCCATTTCCCCTGAACATACGATATCCGCCACGATTGAAAACGGAAAAATACTGTTTGAAGAATTGTTACGTAAATATCCCGACGTGACCGCGGTAATTGGCTTAAACGATTTGGTTGCGCTTGGAGCGATGAACGAAGCTATGCGCCGAGGATTTCGTGTTCCGGAAGATATTTCTTTTATCGGCATTGACGGGATAGAACTTTCGCGTTTGGTTGTTCCGCAATTGACTACTTTTTGGAGTAATGCCAAGGCGTTAGGGCAAAAGGCGTTTGAAATACTTTATAATATGATTGAAAACAACGAAGTTGTATCGTTTAATCACGATATGGTTTATCTCGAAGGTGAAACGGTGAGAGATTTAAGAAAAGAAAAAATATAAAATTCTCATATTTTATATTTTTTTACAAAATATGGTAACACGAGTTACCGTAAATGAATAAAAAAATATAAATTGCAACGACTTTATATTTTTTTACAAAAAATGGTAACACGAGTTACTGTTAAAGGAGAACGTTATGAAAGAGAAAACAGCGAATTCCGTAACACAAATACGAAAGAAGAAGTGGACGGTAAATAGGTGGACGCTTTTATTTATGGCTAGTTTAGGCGTTGTCTTTTTATTGGTGTTTAACTATGCGCCAATGTACGGCATTATTCTTGCATTTAAGAAAGGGGATTACGTAATCGATATTCGAAAAGCCATTTTTGAGTCTAGCTGGGTAGGGTTTAAGAACTTTGAGAAGTTTTTGATTGACCCGCAATTTAAGGACGTTATCGTAAACACCTTATGTTTGAATTTGTTATCGCTACTTATCAATTTCCCTGCGCCTATTATCTTTGCGTTATTTATCAACGAAGTGCGCAATAAGACGTTTAAGAAAACGATACAAACCATTTCGTATTTTCCGTATTTCTTGTCTTGGATTGTATTCGGTGGTATTATTTTGAATATCATCAATCCGCAAACGGGTATATTAAGCGATTTGCTAATGCGATTGAAATTGATTGACGCGCCGTTGAATTTAGGACGTAGCGAATATACGTGGGGCGTTTTGATTGTAACTGCGCTTATTAAGGGCGTGGGTTGGGGTTCTGTCATTTACGTTGCGGCGATAGCAGGCATTGATACAGCCATGTACGAGGCGGCGGATATCGACGGGGCTGGACGTTGGGGAAAAATGTGGTTTATCACGTTGCCTTCCATTATTCCTACCATCACGGTATATTTGATTTTGTCTATTTCCAACTTATTAAATAGTGGCTTTGAACAAATTTACGTATTCCAAAACCAAATCAATTTAGGGGCTAGTGAAGTAATTGATACGTACGTGTACAAATACGGTGTTTTGAATAAACGGTATTCGTATACGACGGCAATCGGATTGTTAAAATCCATTATATCTCTTGTGCTTTTGATTTCTGCGAATTTCATTAGCAAGAAAATAACGGGAAAGGGGATTTATTGATGGCGAAGAAATTAAAAGGTTATACAACGTTTGATATTGTACTTATCGTTGTGTTCTCATTACTTGCACTTATTATGATTTATCCCATTTGGTACGTTATCGTATGTTCGTTTAACGAAGGAACGGATTATATCGCCGGCGGGATTTATCTTTTGCCTAGGAAATGGACGGGGTATAACTATCTTGTCGTATTTTCCAATGCAAAGCTGTGGAACGCGTATTTGGTTACCATCAGCCGTACGATTTTGGGTACGGTAATTGCATTGTCGTTTACGACGATTGTATCGTATGCGATGAGCCGTAAAGAATTACCGTTCAAAAAGGTGATTTACCTTATCAATATTTTTACAATGTTTTTTAGTGGCGGGCTGATTCCGTTTTTCTTGATTATCAAAATGATTGGTATGTACGATACGTATGCGTTGTATTTGATTCCTTGTATGTATTCGGTATACCATATGATTATTTTGTCTAGTTATTTTTCGGCGTTGCCCGAAGAACTTCGAGAAGCGGCGGTTTTGGACGGCGCAGGGGAATGGAGAATTTTGTTTACGGTTGTTATTCCTTTGTCGACGCCTGTGTTGGCGACGGTGGGGATGTGGATTGCAATCGGACATTGGAATTCGTTCTTCGATTCGATGGTATATACGCAAAAGGAAAGCTTGATGACGTTGCAACACTATTTGAATCGCGTCATCAATTCGACGAATATTGATGCTGGCGGTATCACGCTTCCCGAATCGGTTGTGGAAAGTATGACGGCGGAAGTCATTACGTTTGCATCCATCGTGGTTAGTATTTTACCCGTTATGTTTATTTTCCCGTTTGTTTCGAAATATTTCGAAAAAGGGATTATGGTCGGTTCAGTAAAAGGTTAATGTTAAAAATAATATCAAAAGGATAAAAGGAGATAAAAAGATGAAGAAAATTGTAACGACTGCGCTTGCGTTAACAATGCTTTGTTCTATGACTGCTTGTGGTGGCGGTAGTGAACGCGGAGATGAGTTTTTAGACCAATTTACGCAAATTACCGACTCGAACACGCCCAGTTGGACGTACGACACGGAAGACTACGACGTGGACTGGTTTATCGACGCGTCTTGGATGTTGTGGCCGACGAACGGCGCGGATTTGGTTTCCCGTACCATTTATCAAAAGACGGGTTGTAAAGTGAATATCCGTGTAGCAAGCGACGAAGAAAGTACCGAACTTTCCACGTTGGTTAGTTCGGGGGATTTGCCCGACGTAATCACCGTTAAGGCAAATTCAACCTATACAAGCCAATTGCCTAGCCAAGGATACGTTTGGTCGATGGACCAATTGATGGAACGCTTTGCGCCGTCTATGATTAACCGTTATAAAGTAGAGCAGAAAGATATTTATAACTGGTTTCAACAAGACGGTAAATTGTACGGTATCCCCAACCTTTGTTATAGCGATAATTATATTGGCGACGAAAAATTGTCGCCTAACGGTGGTTTTTTGGTAAGGGAAGACTGGTATAACGAAGTGGTAACGACGCTTGGCGAAGATATGACGACGAAAGAAAGTTTCTTGCGTGGTGTAGAATATATCACAAACAAGTATTCTAAAGCGATTGGCGTACAAATTGACCCGTTTACGGCTTCTGGCAATTTGTCGGCAACGTGGCTTGCGCAATACTTTGCAGTACCGTATGAAAAGACGGACGGCACGTATAACCACCAAATTTTAGACGAAAAGTACAAGGAAGTAATTTCGTTCTTAAATACCCTTTCGGTGGAAGGGTATATCAATGAAGCCAACTTTACGACGAATACGGCGGGGGTCAATACGAATATCGCGCAAGGTAATGTGTTCGTGAGTATGGTAACACCACAAAACTATAACAATGCGTTTGCGAGCTTGCCCGATAAAAATATCAATTATATCCCGCTTGTACTTCGCAACGACGCGGGTGACGCGCCTGTATTGCAAGACTTGCGTGGTAAAGGGTATATGTTCTCGTTCATTACCAAAGATTGCGACAGACCTGACAAAGTGATTAAGCTGTTCGACTATATGACGAGCGAAGAAGGACAGCTGCTTATCAACTTCGGGGTAGAAGGGGATACGTTTGAATGGGACGAAAATCACGAACGTGTACAATGGACGGAAAAGTATATTCAAGATTATGAAGATAACAACTTAACGCAATACGGTTTCGGATATTGTAATGCGCTTCTTAATCAAAGCTTTTACGACAAAGTATCCCCTGTCGGTAAGGAGTGCCGTACGGACGCGTCGATGTACATTGAAGATTTGAAAGCGCCGTTGAAACCGTATAGTTACGATTATACACCGTCTTTCTTGTTGGTGGATACACAGCGCGACGATTATTTCGATTACGTCGAACAGCTGGATATGGTTAATCGTATTTGGAGCCAAAAACTCCCTGAAATGATTGCGGCAAGTTCTAATACGGAAGCATTGTCAATCTATAATAGCACCGTTCAATCGATGAAGAATAACGGTTTGGATTTCGTTGTATCGGTTATGGCGGAAGGATATCAAAGGTCGAAAACTGCGCTTGGCGTAGAAAAGGGCTGGCCTGTATATCAAGAAGATTACGTAGCACCCGTGACGGGAGCTAACGGCGACTTCTCGTATTATAAGTATAAGGATTAAGTAAAAAGGAACGATATATTATGAATCAAAAATACATCATTGATACGGATATCGGCGACGACGTAGACGACGCGTTTGCGGTAATGCTCGCGGCGAAATCGCCGATGGACTTAATTGGTATAACCACCGTATTTAGAAATGCGAAACAACGCGCACAAATGGCACAATATCTTCTCCGTTTAATAGGTAAAGAGAATATACCCGTGTACGCAGGCATTGATAAACCGTTGTTGCAACGGATAGAATATCTTCTCCCTCCTGAAATGATTGAAGAAGAGATGAAGAAAGGTTATTATACGTTGCCACAATATATGCCTGAAATGGAACGAGAAAACATACGGGAAACGGACGCTGTCGATTATATTATCGAAATGGCGAAAACGTACGGTAAGCAATTAACGCTTGTACCCATTGGACCTTTTACCAATATTGCAATGGCAATTCGTAAAGCCCCCGAAATTATGTCGCGAATTAAAGAAATTCGAATTATCGGCGGAAATTACGCAGAAGCTAAACCCGAATGGAATATCGCTTGCGACCCTGAGTCGGCGCAAATTGTATTCACTTCTGGTATTCCCATTGTGGCTATTGGTATTGATACGACGATGCGTTGTCCGCTTTCAGACGAACAACTTGATAAATTGCATAATTTGGGTAGCGGTAGCGCGACACTCATTTGTAATATGATTGAAAAATGGACGGCGCATTACAGTTACGTGCGCCCCGTAATGCACGACCCCCTTGCGGTGGCTTGTTGTATGGACGAAAGCATTGTAACGTTTAAGGAAATGCACGTAAAGGTGGAACTGTACGGGGAAAAACGTTGGTGTACCGTGCCTTGTGAAACGCCTTCGTTGGAAACGGGTACGTTTAAGGTTGCGGTTGACGTACGCCCTGACGATTTCTTTACTATATTCGATACATATATTTTTGACGATAAATAATGAATGACAAGGAGTAAAAAGATGAAGAAAACCTATCAAAATATACAATGTGAAATCTTGTATTTCACAGACGACGTAATTCGTACCAGTAGCCAAAATAACTTCGGCGATATCGGTGATTTTGTCGAACCGTAAAGGAGATAAAGAAATGAGAAAACATAAAATTTTAAGTGTATTACTTGCTTGTTTATTCTTTGTGTTTGCAACTCCGTTCTTTGCGCAAAAAACGGACGCAACTGCAGACACGCCGAAAACTTCGGTGTTTAGCGGTATTGCTTTGACGAAGACGGACGTGGCGCAAGACGGGGGCGTAATGTTGGAACAATACGCATTATCCACGCTCGACTTATCGTCGGCGCAATATTTGGCAATTCGCTATTATAACCCTATGGACGGGGCTTGGCCGTTCTATCTTATTTGTCAACAAAACGGCGGGTTTATATATTTGGCGGAC
>JAFVOG010000023.1 GCA_017505945.1 Clostridia bacterium | reverse complement strand
CATACGGGAAATTTGCGAACGTATCGGTTGGAAACGGGACGGGCAGGGACGAATCCGCGCTATGATAGACAGTGCGTCGAAACAGCGCACGCTGTCGGGGGTAAAGAGCGTAGCCGAGCTGTTTTACGAACGGGGAATTTTGGTAAATCCAGACGTGGAAAAGGATTTGTTTTCGGGGATTGCGCGTGTAAAGAGCTATCTCAATCCCAAAAACGGATTGCCGAATATTTACATTTTTAATACCTGCCCAAAACTCATAAGCGAACTCAAAGGGTATTACTGGGGGAGTGGCGACGCGCCGAGAAAGGCGGACGACCACGGTTTGGACGAGATGCGGTATTATTTGATGAGCCGACCTAAAAAGACTCCGCCATAGCCCGAAAAGTCGGCAATACAACGGGACAAGGAAAGTATGCTACGTATGGCGAGAAACGGTAGAAAAGTGGGGACGTTATAAGGAGTGAGAAGTTGGAAAAGGACAAGGAAACAAAGATAGGCGAGGCGCTATTGAAAGTGGCGCTTGGGTTTCAGGTTGCCGAAGTGACGGAGGAATACGCCGAAGTGGACGGCGCAATGAAACTGACCAAGCGCAAGCGCACGAAGAAGGACGTTCCGCCCGATTTGAAAGCGGTACAGTTGTTACTTGCGGAAACGGGCGGAACGGGGTACGCCACAATGAGCGACGAGGAGTTGGAAGAAGAAAAACGAAGGCTGTTGGAAGGGCTACGCTTGCAAACGGAGCAAGAAAAAAAGAAGACGGTGAAACAGAGCGAAAAGCAAAAAAAGGAGAGTAAAAAATAAAAATGGAAGAGAAGATGGACTTGGACGAGTTGAATGTAACGGAAAGCGAAAAGGAGAACGCAAAACGTAAGGCGGAAGAAAAGCGCGTAAAGGAAATCGTAAAGGATTTTGAAAGGCGCAGAGAAGCGCGTAGGAGCGTGGAAAGCGGTTGGATTTTGAATATGAATTTCTTATCGGGCAATCAGTACGTTGACGTGTCGCCGTTCGGCGGTGTGGTGGGGGAAGATAAACGCTTTTACTGGCAATCGCGCAGGGTGTTTAACCATATCGCGCCCGTCGTCGATTCAAGAATTGCCAAACTGGAAAAACTACATACCGATTTGAAAGTAAAGGCGTTTTCGGACGAGGAGGGGGATTTGAAAGCGTCCAAGCTTGCGACGGGCGTACTCAAATACGTACACGACAGAATCGGGTTTTGGAATACGGTATCGAGAGCCACCGTTTGGTCGGAAACGTGCGGTAGCGCGTTTTACAAAATCGTTTGGGACGAGTGGGGAGGAAGACAGGTTGCCGTAGATGAAAAGGGCACACCCGTGTATGAAGGCGAAGTGAGTGTTACCGCCGTTTCTCCGTTTGAAATATATCCCGATACGCTAAACGCGGAAACTTTGGACGAAGTGCAAAGCGTAATGCACGTGCAAACGGTAACGACGGGATACGTGTACGAAAAGTTCGGCGTGGCGGTAAAAGCGGATAAGAAAGCAACCGAACAAACGACGACGTACAGCGAGCCGGTTGCATCGAAAAATCCTATGCCCTACGGCGCGTCGGCAACGGAAGAAAAGGAAGACGGTGTGTTGCTTATCGAACGCTACGAAAAACCGTCGGTGGCGTGCCCCAACGGCAAGCTGGAAATCGTTGCAGGCGGAAAACTATTGTATCAAGGGGAACTCCCCT
>JAFVOG010000022.1 GCA_017505945.1 Clostridia bacterium | reverse complement strand
ATATTTCTTCCTGTATTCCGAAGGCGAGCACCCGTGAAACCGCTTAAACGTTCTCGAAAAGTGGCTCGCGTCGAAAAAACCGATTTTTTCAATAATTTCCGAAATGGGCGTCGTCGTGTTTTCTAGCAAACCGACGGCGAGATTCATTTTATTCCAAAGCGAAAATTGCAAAGGCGTGTAACCCGTCTGCTCCTTAAAAATACGAATAAGATGCGTAGGGGAATACCCCGCAATTTTGGATAGCTCGTTAATATTTATCGAATCGTTCAGATTATTTTTAATATACGACATAACCTTATATACAACGGGCGAGGAAATATTCGTGTTAGAATCTTGGGTGTTGTCCAAGAAATAAGAAAGCAAGGCTAAAATATTCGAGGTGATTTTTATTCTTGCGCTTAACGTATTCGTCTCGCCCGCCTTGAAAAGGTCGCTCAGTAAATTCATAATATATGTTTCGTCCTTAACTCTACAAACGTATGCGGTATGTAGCGTATTAAAGATGCAGGAATTGCCCGTGTGTATGTTAAAATGAAAACCAGCAATAATAACCTTTTGTGGGAGTACCGACGTAGATGAGGGCAAAAAGCTCCAAAAGTGCGGAATATTCGCAGGCAGTAAAATCAAATCGCCTTTGGAAACGATATATTCCTTTTTATCAATGACGTAGCGACATACCCCGTCCACGATATAAAAGAATTTGCTGTAAACGGCAGACTCCAAACGCTTATCCTTTGATTCGCCGATTACTTCTTCATATAGTAATTTACTACCGAAAAAATATTCAACGTTCAAATTTTTAAGTAAATTGTTGATGAGCGACATAGTGAAACTTCTCCTATGACAGTAGTATACAAGCTTTGCTTCAAAAAATCAAGCAAAATCCTTCGTCTTGAAGAAAATTATCAAATTAACCGATAAGAATGTTGATTTTATACAATAAATTGGTTGATTTTGTTATAACGCCCCAAAATAGGATGTGATAAAATGAATATAGTAAAGGTAAAAAAGCACGTTCTTGGCTGAAAATGTGGCAAAAAGATGTGTAAAATCGACGAAAAAGGCGAACGTGAAATTTGTCGATTTTATACAACGAAAGGATTGATTTTATTATAACGCTCAAAAAGAGAGTATGGTATAATAAAAACGTATTCACAAAAAATGAATGCGCCGTTTGGCGTATTTGAAATATATATTTTTAGGGGAGGCTTAAAAATGAAAAAACCTTATGTAACATTTGAACTCGTCGTGTTGCAAGTAGTTGCTAACGACATAGTGCGTACGTCCTTAGACTTTGCTGATACGACGGTAATAGGCGTGGATAACGCAGGATACTGGGATGAAGCTTGGTAAGGAGGAAAGAAAAATGAAAAAAAGCACGAAAAAAATTTTAATGACTTCTGTACTCGCGTCTTTCGCACTTACTACGGCGCTTGGCGTGAGCGTATTCGCTATGCCTAAGGCAGAGGCGGATTTTAGTGATTTTACGATGGACGCAGGCGCGGGCGTAAGAATGGACACCCCGACGGGTATTCGCTTTACCTCAAACGTTGGCGAAAAAACGAGAGCGAGCTTGGAAAACGCAACGAATGTAACGTTCGGTATGCTCATTGCACCGAATATGGGCGACGATAATAAGCTCACGCTTGACGACGTTTCCGACGAGAACATAAAAGCGAAAAACCTTGTAACGGCAGTTTGGTCGGACGGCGCAACGAGCTATGCAGATACGACGACGTATAAGTATTACGGCGCAATCGTAGGCGGTGAAACGGTAGATTTTCCCGAAGAAAAATATACCACCGCGCTCAATGCAGTCGGCTACGTAAAATATACGGTAGATAGCGTAGAATACGTTGAATATACGACGAGCACGGCAAACCGTTCCCTTGCGCAAGCGGCGGCGAATTCGCTTGCAAACGGCGTTACGGACACGAACGGCGTGCTTTCGGGCGTTGTAGATACGGTTGTACCCGACGCATTGTCCGTAGGTGCTGTGGAAGCAATGGAATACGGCGCGAAAACGACGCTAACCGCAGAGGGCACGCAAGGACTTGCGGTTATCTGGTCGTCGGATAATACGGAAGTTGCGACGGTAGACAAACTCACGGGCGAGGTTACGGCAGTCGGTATCGGTACGGCGGAAATCACCGCAACGCTCGGCACGCGCACGGCGACGACCACCGTTTCCGTACAGGATAAGGCGGGCGTGATTTCGGTGGCGCATTTTGCGACGGCAAGCACCAATCCTGCAGGTGGCGAAATTCAACTCGTTACGGATGAAACGCAAGGCACCGTTGCAAAGTCGGAGATTACCGTTGCGAAAAATAATAAGGCTTATTGGTGGATTTTAGCGGGCGAGCAATACAAATATTTTTCAGGGTATGATTATATCGAATTGATGATGAAAGCTGACGTACCAAGTGGTAACGCGGATGATTTACGGTTTTATCCGAATAAAACGTATGCGCGTGAATCAGACGACACGGTCGTAATGTTGAGCGAGTTAAATACTTGGAAAACGGTTCGTTTTAATGATTATAGCTCGAAGACCCAAAACGCGGATAGTTTCGAAGCGATGAACACTGACAAGCGTCTCGCTTTCCATATTGTCAATTCGTCTACTTCTGAAGACATGAGCGCAACCATATATTTTGCAGGCATTGTCGGTGGCTATTCCGATTTTGAAGCGACGCAAGGTACGGCAATCGACTTGACAGCAAAATACAACGGAATCAAGAGCGCGACGATTACGCCAACGGGTAGCTCGCAGGCGGAAACCATCAGCGATTTGTCTGCTTGGATGCCTGTAGACGGCACGCTGTCCTTCACCGTCGGGCAAACGGGCTGGTTTGACAATTCGTATACGGTGAACGTATCGGTTGTCGACCCTGTCGGCACGGTTTCGGCGAAAACGATTGCGCAAGAAGGAACGTCCAGCGTTTCGGGGGCGACGTTGACGACTGAAACGGACGCAACGGAAGGTACGGTCGCTGTATGGAACGTGACGGTAGAAGCCAGTTCTTGGGCGCACTTAACGGTAGAAAACGATTTGTATGCGGATTTTGCAAACTACGACTACGTGGATTTCCGCATTAAAATCGAACCTATAACGAATACTTCGAACAACGGTTATTTATATTTCAACAAGAAAGATTATACAAAAATGTGGAACGGAGAAAAGGCTGTCTCGGTAGGATATACGACTATCCAAGAATGGACGACCGTTACTTTTAGAAAGGAGGATTCGGACCACAATGCAACAGCATTCGGGAATTTTGAATCGGAAGAAGCCGTATCCATTTCATTGAAAAACAACCACGCTTCGAGAGCGCAAGAGTTTAAGGTGTATATTGCATACATTCAAGTAAGAAACGCAGAGGCTTAAAAACAGGCAGAGTGCGTGCGCGGACGGTTCGCGTCCGCGCACCGCTTGAAAATCAAGAAAGGAAAGAAAAAAATGGAAGGATTAAAAAAGAAAAAAAGCAAAATAGTGGCGTTTTTTTCGGGGAGAAAGGGAAAGCAACGTATTTTTATCAGCGGTATGCTTGCCTGGCCGATTATTCACTTTCTCGTGTTTTGGTTATACGTAAATATCGACGCAATTTTCTTGGCGTTTAGAAACGAAGCGCGTGGGGAATGGACGTTAAGTAATTTCAAATGGCTTATCAAAATGTTTGTCGAGCCGGCGGTTATTTTGGATATGAATATGGCGGTGCGCAACACCCTTATTCTATTCTTTTGGAATATGGTGGTGGAACTCCCTATTGCAGTCGTGCTGGCATACGTTTTCTTTAAGAAACTGCCCGGAAACAAATTTTTTACGATATGTTTATATCTGCCGAGCATTATCAGCACTGCAGTTATGGTTGCGGTTTACAAGTCCTTTTTGGGCTCGGAAGGTCCGTTTGCCCAAATCTTCGGGCAAAGCTGGGTATATCCGATTACCAACCCCGAAACCTCTATGCTTAGTATGCTCGCCTACAATTTATGGACGGGCTACGGTTTGAATATTATTCTGTTCCGTAGCGCAATGGGGCGTATACCGCCTGAAATTTTCGAGTCGGCGGCTATAGACGGTATCACTATGTTTGAGGAACTGACGAAAATAATTCTCCCGCTCATTTGGCCAACGCTTTCGACAATGATGCTCATTTCCATTTCCGGCGTTTTCGGGGCGAGCGGTCCTGTGTTACTCTTCGTAGGCGAGTGGGATGCACACGACGCGGGCTTGATGACCGTCGGACATGCTATGTTCCTGCAATACAAGGTGTCGGGTATGGTCGAGCGCGCCGCGGCTATGGGGTTGTTCTTCACGGCAATCAGTATGCCACTCGTATTCCTGTCAAGGTGGTTATTAACAAAAGTGGAGGGTGAATATGAGTACTAATTTCAACGAAAAGAAAATGGAACGGAAAAGCCGTAATCTTATCAAGAAAACGCCTGCGTTCATTATTTTTTTTGCGACTACCTTTCTGATTTTGTGTATACACGCAATGTTACTTATTTACCCCTATGTGTGGTTATTTTTGAATTCGTTGAAAAACTCGTTCGAATTTTACACCACGAACACTATGCTTTTGCCTCAAAAATGGCTGTTTAGCAATTATGCGGACATATTCGACGTGTTTGTAGATGAAAAGGGAAACACGTATATTACAATGCTGTTCAATTCCCTTTGGTGGACGGCGGCAAACAGTATCCCCAGCATGTTTATCAGCTGTATGGTTGCCTACGTCGTTGAAAAATTCGATTTCAGAGGAAAAGATATTATTTGGGGCGTTATTATCATTATGATGATTTTGCCTCTCTACGGTTCAGGTGCGGCGGGATATAAGCTTACGTTTACGCTTGGGCTTTACGATTCGCCTTTGCTCGTGATTAGAAGCTGGGGTGGCTACGGCGGTTTTGCCTTTATGATGCTTTCGGCGTTCTTTCGTGGCTTACCCAGAGATTATATGGATGCGGCGGAAATCGACGGGGCGGGGTATTTTCGCACTTTCGTTACGATTATGTTGCCGATTGCCATGGGACCGATTGTTGCGTTGCTCGTGAAATCGTTTATTGGGTGTTGGAACGAGTATATGACAATGATTATTTATATGCCCTCGTTCCCTACACTGTCGTCCGCACTGTATACTTTTGAAAAGAAAATGGCGAACGGTGCAAACGTCGTTATTTATTACGCAGGGGCGTTGATTACGATTATTCCCGTTTTGGTATTGTTTACCTGTTTCCAAGACGTGTTTTTGAACAACGTATCGTTCGGTGGTTTGAAGGGTTGACGTTACTGTTCGTATTGTAAATAAAATGAGAAATATAATAACAAGGAGTAAAATGTTATGAAAAAGAAGAATTTATCGGTTGTTTTGGCGGGCATGATGCTTGCCTCTGCTGGTTTTACCGCTTGCAATAAGGTTGCCGACGACGAAAATACTCTGGAAATTCGCGTGGTTTCGCTTGGCTACGGACATCAATATTTGGAAGAGTTAAAAAAGAAATTCGTGGCGGCGAATCCTGATACGAATATTGAAATCGTCGCAACGATTGAACAGGACGAGGGGGTAATTCTTACCGCTGGTCCGAAAGCAAACACCGCCGATTTGATGCTCGGCACGTATCCGTATTTTGAAGAGGTCGATAATGGTGCGGGTGTCGTTAAGGGCTACGACCACGTTTTAGAGGACCTCACGTCGTTTTTAGACGAAACGACGTATTCCGACGGCACGACGCTCCGCGAGCGGTTCTTGCCCTATTTCGTGGAAGCACTCCAACAAGAAGTCGAGATAAACGGCGAATGGGAAGTGCGCGACTATCGTTTAAGTTACGCCGCGAGCGTACTCGGGATTGTCTATAACAAGGATTTGTTTGCCGTAAACAACTGGGAATTGCCAAACACTACGATGGAGCTTTGGGCGCTTGCCGACGAAATCAAAGGGAAAGGCATTATTCCGTTCGTTAACGACACGGCGGTTGGGTATATGACTTATTTCGGGTATACTATGTTCGCGCAATATATGGGCGTTGACGATTATTACGACTATTATAGACCCACCTCTATCGACGATTTCTACAAGTATTTGGCGAACAGCGATTCGTATGCAAGATTATATGCACTAGAAGAATTGAACAGAATGCAAAACCCGAGCTACGGTCGTTTAAGCCCGTACGCCACGCAGGACGATTACGGTCGTTCGCAAGCGCGTTTGGTTTCGGGTGAAGGCGCAATGGGCGTAAACGGCGACTGGTTCGAAAGAGAAATGTCTATTGTTATTTCACAGGCGCAGGAAACGGGTAAATACCAAAAAGGTACGGGTTTTATGCAATTCCCCGTTGTTTCTGCTTTGTCTGATAAGCTTTCTTATTGGAATGAGCTTGTCAACAGCAACGGAATCGCGAATACCTACTATGACGCAGAATTGCAACCCACCGAGCTCGCCGACCAATTAGAGGTTGCCGATAAGCTTTTGTCGATGCTCGTAGACTATGTAGATGGTGGCAAAACGGGCGAATTACCCTCCATTGCTTTTGAGGGCAAGACGTATTCGACGACGACGGAGGACGCGGAAATCGTGGAGGCGGCAAGAAAAGTCGTTTCCTCGATTGGACCGTCGCACGCGCTTGTCATTCCTGCGTATGCAACGGCGAAAGAGCTTGCTAAAAAATTCGTTGCGTATATGTACAGCGACGAGGGTATTGAAATTTGTATGCAATATATGAACGGCGGTATGTTGCCCGTTAAGACGGATTTTACAAAAATCGACGGTTACGAACAAAGAACAGGTTTCCAAAAAGAGGTGTATTCGTTCGTGCAGAATGCGACGATTGCCAGCTATCCTCAAAAGGTGCTTGATTGGAAAATAAACGGACTGCCTGACCCGTCCGCGAGATTTCATGCCCACGCGATGGATTCAGAAAAATACGTTTCTCCTTACGACACTTTTGTAAGCACGTCTTTGACGAAAGCGAAATTTGAAACATTGATGTACAACGCTGGCTTGATATAATAACGCCTTGGAGGAAGAATATGAACGGAATAAAAAAAGCTATCCGCAGTGCTACGTGTTTGTGTTTGACTATGCTTGTTTTTGGCACGGTGGCGTGTAATGGTGCGAACAGTGGAGACGTTTCGCCGTCTGAGGGAGAGTATAAGATTTGGTCGCAAGATGGGCTTTCTATGACGTTACGGGACGAAGAGGTTAATTTAGAAACGAAAGCCGCACCAAGCTATGAAATTAGCGGTGGGCGTGGCGAATACGAAAGCGCGCAGATTATCATATCCGCAGGCGTTTCGGATATTTCCTCGTATACCGTTGAGATGTCCGATTTGGTGTCCACGACGGATAACACGCAAAAAATTACGGCGGATAATATCGATATATATAATGAAAAGTATATCGAGATTACGACGGCTACGTCGTCGGAGTCTTATGGCGTTTTTGGGTGGTATCCCGACGCGCTCTTGCCTTTTGAAACTGCCGTAGAATACGGCGAAAACAAAGTCAAAGCAGGAGAAAATCAAGGGATTTATATTAGCACGTATATTCCACGCACAACGCCTGCGGGGGAATATAAGGGTACGGTTACCTTGACGGTGGACGGCAAAAAACACGACATTCCCGCGAGCGTTACCGTTTGGGATTTCGAGGTAAGCCAAGTGCGTCATTTCCGTTCGAATTATCCTGCGGGCGGTAATATCGGTTTTGCTGAGCTGGACAGTACAAATGATATTCAATATGAGTATTTGACGGCATTAGCGGAGATGGGCTTTACTAAAAGCGCTTTAATCGGCACATTTGAAACGACTGACGAATGGTTAGAGTGGGTTCGCGTACACACCAACCCCAATCTCGTAGACGAGAACGGCAAGTCACTGATTAGTGATAAGGAATTGTATTTAGGAGGTATTTCTCTCAAAGCTTCTTCAAATGATACGACCTATATTAACTATGAAGTGTTTGACGAACAGATAAGCAAATTGTTGGATGCTTCTATACGAGATAATTTTGACTACATTTCCTTATGTTATTCGTTCTTATGGTTTATTGACGAGCCTACATTTACTAATTCTTGGGGAAAAGTTGAACTTGTTTGTAAAGCTTGGGAGGAGCGTAAAGCGTATTGGTCGGAAATTATTCGCAACACCTGTTCTGCCGACGAAACGGTTGCGGAAGACGCAATACGTTTCATTAACGACGTGTCTGGTGCAGAACTTCTCAAATCCGATTTCGAAAGTTGCGGTGAAGAATTTATTGGGCAGGTTGCACAAAGTATGCTTGAATACGCGGGTTATGTAACTGTGTGTCCCGACGATAGATTAAACAGTGAATATACGACTCAATTTTGTGTGCCACTCGGCGGTCTTGCTTCAGCAGAAGCAAGATACCTAATTGAAAGCTGGACAGATAAAGATAAGGCTGAGGACATATATTACTCTCCGGTGAGAAGTTATGGCGCGGTCATTGATGATGATAGATTGCATCAACGCTTGATGGCTTGGTATGCTTATGCGACGGGAATAAGTGGGTACTTGATGTGGGATACCACTTTATACGTAGCGCGTGAAGGATTTGATACCGATAGTTTGACTAACCCTTATGAGAACGCACGAAAGGTAGTCAATGGAAACGGAGATGGGTTTTTGTTCTATCCTGGTGCGCCTTACGGTATTTACGGACCTGTACCGTCTATGCGTATTTTACAGCAACGCGATTCGGTTGAAGAATACGAATATCTTTATTATTTAGAAGAAATGTACGAAAATGCGGGTTATCGCGCCGACGCTATTTTAGATAAGATTTTTTCCGTACTTTTCAACGAAAGGCATATCAACGCTGATACGTTGAACTTTGCGCGCCAAAGAGAATTGCTCGTCGATTTGATTTTGCTTGCGCAAAAGGGCGTGTTTATTACCGATTATACGGAAATTAACGGCTTGGCTACGTTAAGCGTTGTAGCAAGTGGCGAAGAAAAAATTGTTTCTGTTAACGGCGAGGCTTGCAATCAAGAATCGGCAACGGTTGTCCATAATTTGACGGCAAAAACGGGCGATTTCGGGTTTGTGACAAGCTCAGGACTTTCGTT
>JAFVOG010000021.1 GCA_017505945.1 Clostridia bacterium | reverse complement strand
TCACAAGACGTTACTGCTACTTGTTCTATTTCCATTCGTTCATCTCCTTAAAACTTACTTCCACGCGTCGGGATAAGCTACTTCATTATCCTTATCAAATGCGTTTCCAGGAAAATCGGGGTCGCCCCGCTCTTCCGTTGTCGGCGGATTAGTTACAGGCGGTTCTTCAGGGGGCAACGTCGTTTCACAGGCGCATAAGCATATAAGCGAAAACAAACTGATGAGTAATGTTAAAATTATTTTTTTCATTTCTTATCCCCTTTGCTTAAAATGCACGTAAATCGTATACGCCGTTAGAAATTTTCGTTTCCACACCCTTTTGACCGTCGTTAGGTGGAATAATTCCGTGAAGCCAAGTCGTTTCCATACCCTGCACTTCTACTCTACCCGAACTGGATACTGTAACAATTGCACTCATAGGGTCAGCAAAGAACCAAGTATTTTTCGCTTGCGTAAGATTGTTTATTAGCATTGTCGACGTTCCTTTTACCGAACCGTCGTCATTGTAACGCACAATCTCAAACGTTTCATTACCGTAATGATACGTTTCTTGACCGCCTAACCAAGCACCGTTTCTAACGGTATTCATATCTAAATATAAAACACCGTCTTCCAACGCTAAATGGTTGGTATGTAAATGCCCGTTAATCGCTAACAGCACCGTACCAGGTACTCGTTCATTTACTTTCTTAAACAAAGCGCGTACCGCTGGTCCGTCGGGACAATACGCCCATTCAGCAATCATAGTTTGGTGGGACACCACAACGCAGGACATCTTTTTATCCGCCGCGTCGTTTAGAACGCTTTCCAACCATGCAAGCTGTATCGGGCCTAAAGCGTTGCCTTTTTCGTTACCCGAGGGTTTGTTGTGGCTTGCGGTATAATTATGCTCCCAAACTTGCGTTGTAGGATTCCAAGAATAGTTCGTATCCGTACAAATCATACGAATTCCGTTTACGTCAAAATAATAATATCCGATACTGCTATCACCGATTTTACCGTCCGAAGTACCCCAAACCACTTCGTCTGTTCTATTCGTTAATAACGGTGTTACTATCTGCATGCTGTTTCCGCTCGATTCCAACTCGTGATTGCCGTAAATCCCGTAAGCGGGCATATCGTAATTATTCTCTAAATACGTTTGGAACAGCTCAGGCGAACCTTTATAATTATTACAAAAATCACCGCCGTGAATGATAAAATCTACGTTATTTTGATGTGCTTTATCCAAAATCGCCTGCATATCCGCCATCGACGAAAGATACGTGCCTTCGACGTAATGAAAATCGGAAAAGAGCGAAAAGGTAACGCGCGACGCCGTTCCACCATAGTATTGAGTGCAACCTGTAAAGATGGTATCTAATCTGGCTCTAATATTATTGTCTTTCGTATCTTCGTAATATTTATTCCCGACGCCTACCATATTGCGAGATAAGCTCGTACGGGAATATACGCAAGCCGTTTCTCCATTTTCAGTAATTTCCATATACATACGCGCCATATAATATCGCGTTAAAAATTCTTCAGGTATATCCAAAAGCGAAAGCGTAAAGGTTATACTATCTTCCGTCTGATTTGCAATCTTCGTTAAAGGCACGTCTAACACCCAAGGCGTACCCTTTGTTAAATATGCTCCTTTTTCCAACAAGTCTTCGGGTAAAAGTAACATACCGAACCGAACTTTTTGATTATTTTCGGTGTATTCCCCGCTCGGTACGGCCCTTTTATAATCGTCGTCCGTTTTATCCACCTTGGCAACAAAACGTAAACCCGTCGTGCCTTCCCCCTCTGTATAACCTTCCTCGTCTGCATAGCGTACCGTTGCTCCGTCGAAAGACATTGCATAGGACAAGCCCTCTACTGCAATCCGTTTCACGCTCACGTCCGTTACTAAAATTTCCGTTTCACTTGCATAAATACCGACGCTATCAAACAATGCACTCCCACCGTACAATTCGTTGGAAGAAATAAACGTATCGTTTATATAAAAATAGGAAACGCCTTCAATACAATATAAGCTTAATACGCAAGTATCTCCCTGCGCAATTTCGTCGCCAAGCAAGCGTATAGGATTATTGTATTTTTGGGTATAATGCATTTCACCGACACGGTTATAGTGATAGATACCGTAGTCGCTCGAATTTCCAACGTACACGAGTGCGTGCAACGCGTTTTCGGTTTGCGTAGCTGGGGATTGCATATCAGCAAGCAATCCAAACGAACCACCCTCGCCAAGAACTTTTATCGTCGCCGTATAAACGTAATCTATTACGCCGAGCGCGGGTAAAGCAACCGCTTTTGTTCCCCTTGAAGCGCTCAACTGCAAACCGTCCGTTTTTACGCTTGCTACGCCTTGGTCCGCATTCCATTGCCAACCTGCCCCAAGTCCGTCTAACGTCCATTCACTCAGCGCGTTAGGAGTAGAAAAATCGTTTTCATATAAAATTTCCTTCACGGTTGCACCTTCAGGTAAATCGGAAACCGCGGACGCCGTTCTCGATACGGTAGGCAAGCAAGAAAACGCCATTGTTGCCCCTACGGCAAGCATTGCAAATTTTTTCATAGCTCCTTTCATCATTTTTCTCCTTGTTTTTCTTTAATTTTGCACAATAGGCAATTCCGTTACGTCCTTTCTCTTACGCTTTATCCACTTACCGCGAGTAAAATCGGGAATCGCTTGCACCGCACCGCCTTGCGCTATGGATTGCTCCGTTAATACGGTAATACACATCCATGAAACAGCGTCGTAAACGTCTATGGGCATTTCTTCGCCGTTTAAGATTGCCTTGAAAAACGCTTTGAACATCAAATAGTCCATACCGCCATGACCAAGCTTTTTTTCTTCTTCGGTGATATTGCGCCAAATAGCAGGAAGATATTCGTCGTATTCGCTCGCATTATCTAAATATTTTCTAATCGTTTTTTGTACGTCGTAAAACTCATGACTGTTATGCGTTTCTTCTAAAAAGACCATATTTGCCTCTTGATTGCAAAGCCCTTTCGTTCCACGTACGGTAAATTCTCTCGAATAATACTTTGGCAGGGTTGTATCCAACGTAAGGGTAATCGTTTCACCGCCAGCACATTTAATCATTGTCGTAATAATATCGCCTTGCGCAAACGTTTCCCCTATAAGCGATTTGTCAGGATTTTTTTCACTTTTTGCAAATTCTTCTAAGCCCGCAGATTTACTCGCCATAGCCGTAAGCGATAACATTTTATTTCCACGGTTTAAGTCAAGTAATTTCGCAATCGGTCCTATCTCGTGCGTGGGATAGTTATCGCAATTTCGCGTTCTATAATTATCTAAACGATAATGACGATTCACGTATCCGCCCATAATTTCCGAGCGTAAGTCGTGGCTATACGCGCCATGACAATGTACTACTTCACCAAGCTTTCCTGCTCTTGCCAAGCTTGTGGATAATAACTCAAAGCGGTCGAAACAACAATTTTCCATCATCATGAACGGCGTTTTTGTTTCTTCATATACGCGTACAAGCTCCCAACAAGCCTCTAAGTCATACGCGCCACCTACCTCCAAAGCAGTAATTTTGCCAGCACGCATACACTCAATCGCCATAGGAATATGTTCGTCCCAAGACGAACATATAAGCACCGCGTCTACGTTGGGGTCAGCAATTAACTGTTTATAATCGGAATACAGCTTGGGCGTAACACCACGCTTTTTTTCTATACTTTTTTTGCAATGTTCACGTCTATCTTCGTAAATATCACAAAGCGCTGTAACCTCCGCCTCTTGACACGCAAGCACAGTGCAAAGCAACACGCAACCGCGTTGACCGAGTCCTATAATACCCATTTTTATCTTGTTCTTCATCACAATTTTTCTCTCTTTTCGCCATTATGGACGTATTATATAGTGGTATTATAACACCATTTATATAGTTCTACAATAGTATTTTTTCTC
>JAFVOG010000020.1 GCA_017505945.1 Clostridia bacterium | reverse complement strand
TCTTTTTTAGCAGAGAGATGGCGCTATAGCCAAGTGGTAAGGCCAAGGTCTGCAAAACCTTTATCCCCCGGGTCAAATCCGGGTGGCGCCTCCAAAAAAAACTCTGCTTATTGCAGAGTTTTTTTCATATTAGCCGCTGTGGTGGAATAGGCAGACGCAAGGGACTTAAAATCCCTCGGAGTAACATCCGTGCCGGTTCAAGTCCGGCCAGCGGCACCAAAATCGGGTAAATCGTCAAGATTTGCCCGATTTTTGCTTATTATACAGAAACGACTGCACGTATAAAGTGCAGTCGTTTCTGTATAATAAAAGGCACCCATCGAACAGTTTATCCGTTCGACAGATGCCTCAAAATTATTTATTTGTTTTTAAGCAAATTGTATTATGCTTATTTTGTTGTAATGGCAATATCCTTGATAACAAATTGCGTTGCCATAGTACTATCAGTATGATCTTCTACGTCTAATCTTACGCTTGTAATCGTGTAAGCGGAAGATTTCGCAGAACACTTCAATGTTACCTTTGCATAACCATCGCCGATATCTTCGTGCGATACGTAAGATAACGCATACGAACCACTGCTATTCAAATAGCCGTTCAACTTATCCAAACGTCCGTAATCGTACATAACTACCGTAATGTACGTTTCGGTGTTTGCAGCCACTTCTATCATATTTGCAAGATTCAAAGTGATGTAAGGGTCACTCGCTCTTGTAAACGTAAGGATAAGTTCGCCGTTTACCAAATAAGGCTTCTTGTATTCGGTTGCAGCCAATACACCACCACCAGGAGCCGAGTTAGAAACGGAAGGAGCACCCGTAAAGGTGGTAGAACCAACCGTCCACGTATCCGTGGCTGTATTGCCCGTCAAATTAGTCACTTCGCTTGCAGGACAACGTACAATCTTACTGAAATACAAATCGTAAAGGCTACCACTTAACGTAGAATCCGATACAATATGGTTGATAAGGAAGTAGTAACTGCTTGTTGCCGCGAACACACTTGCAGGGATTACGATTCTCGTCCAAGTGTTAGGCATCAACTTGTGCCCCGTCGTAGGGTAAGTTGTGCCACTTGCCATAACGGAGAAGAACAATTTTCTAGGAGCCGTAGAATATACGTTGAATACCAAATAATCGTATCCGGCCAAGAATTCTTGGTCCACACTGCTTAATGTAGCCCCGCTTGTTTTATACAAGCAGTATGCGTTCGACCCATACGTGATACCACCAACCTTGGTAGAGCCTCTTTCATTGTCGTAAGCCTTTTCCGTAGAGTAGGCAACCGTTTGGTGGTTGTTGCCCGATTTATAATACATATTTCCCAAGTCTACCGCAAGAGGAGTATCATAGAAGAACAACGTGTTGGCATCCGAACCCTTACGAAGGGAACTGATATCACCAGAAACAAAGTTACTGATGGTAATATCCGTAGGTATGCTAATACTACTTGTATCACCCAAAGGCGTTACACGGAACGAGCCTGCCTCAAATCCTTTAATACGGAAAATATAGGTTGTGAATCCGTCCGCTTCTTCTCTCGTCATATACGCCTTCGTTGCACTCGTCTTCGCCGCACCATTAGTATCGAACCCAACGATGGTAAACAAGTTTGCGTCTGCACCCTTTGCCGTGATAGAGATATACTTGTAATCGGAGGTTGCATCGATAGAAGTCTTTAACTTAGCATAGAAACCTGCATAGCTGTGTTTGAATATCTTCATATTGACAACGTCACCCAACTTATACGGCACATAGGTCAACGCGTCATCCAAATAACTATCAAGCACGCCCATCTTATTATTATATTTCGAAACCGCACCCGTAAACGTGGTATCGCCAATGGTCCAATCACCTGTAACGGCAGTTAAATCGGTAACTTGGTCCGCAGAGCATACCGTAACTTTACTGAAATATACGTTTCCGTTCAAACTAGTAGCACCACTCCAACCAGAGGTCGACTCGTTCATACCCAACAAACGGAAATAATTCATACCGTTAGCCGTAATAAGGCTTGCCTTTCTTACAACAGGCGTCCAAGAACCCTTCGTAAGGGATATACCGTTGCTATAACCAAATGCCAATATCGCATTGTTAAGCGTGGTATCGTTATACGCATAGAATACGATATAATCGTCTTCGTTAAACGCATAGTTATTCAAATTGAAACTAATGGTATTATGCGTTTCCGTACCAGGGAACGTTACCTTTAACGAACCGTCTTCGTTTCCATACGCTTTTTCCGCCGTATATGCGTAGACATCACCCGTCGCTTTGATTACTTGCTTAGCGCCAAGTTCTCTATCGAAGAACAACAACGTGTTTGCATCTTCGCCAACGCGCGACGCTACTACTTCGTCAAAGTTTACGACAATTTTCAATTCCGTCGTTCCGTCAGCAGAAATAACGCCCGTCAAAACGCTCTTTTCAGTGTTCAAGGTATAACCCTTGCCAAGTTTGGTTACAACACCATTTGCTTCCGCCGTGATATCCAAGTCCGCGCCCGTCGTACCCGTTCTATTCGCTTCGAAATCGGCTACGCTAATTTCCGTTTGCGTTTTACCACCGTCCGTTGTTTCAAACACTTTTACGCTATACGCAGTATCACTTGCAGGGTTCCACTTTGCGTACAAGTTGGTAATGGTAGAACTTACCGTCGTTTCCGCAAAGTTCCATTGATGCGTGCCTGCTTGGTTCCACCAACCGCCAAACGTATAACCTACTTTTTCAGGGCTTTCAATAGCCGTTAATTTTTGATTATAGATACCCGTCGTTTCCGTGGTATCGTCTTCGTTATGATATACAACTTTGTAGGTGAGATAGGTATCTTGCAAACTTGCCTTTGCGGTTTCGTCTAACGTCGTATCGTTGTAGTACGCCCAATCCGCTACTTCTGCAACGGAAGCCGTTACCACGTTAGAATAGATAGGGTCTGCGTCAGGCGTGTCCACGTATGCGCAAATGGAAATATTGCTGGTATATTGAACGGGAGGAACGTCGTACAAATGCAAGTACGCTTCCTTCGTGCCGTCTCCTAAGTTTTTCCATTGTACGTTGTCGTACGTTCTTAAATCATCGTGGCTAAAATCCAACGTCAATGCGTTACTACCCAAAGACGACGTAGGAATTAACAAAACGCCCGTCGTTGCGTCTTCCGCCAAATTCACGTTACCCAAACCGATAGTAAAACGAATACCTGCGCCGTAAGTATCATCAGGTACACGCAAAGACGCGCTTTTTACCTCAAAGCCATCCAAAGTTTCCGCAGATGCCGAAACAGTTGCGTCGTTCAAAGAAGCAAGACCAAGAGCCACGCTACCGCAAAGCATAATGCTTGCAAGCGCTAATTTTCTTTTTACGTTTTTCATTTTTCTTAACCTCCCTTAATTGAACAACCCGTTGTCGTACGGTTTGTCTTCGTCCCAGCCCCATTCAAAGAAGTTGTTCCCCGTCGACGTCGTTACGATATCGTTTACGTCGAATTGCAACAACTTGATTAAAGGACTTTCATAATTGCTACTTGGTTTTTTAATCATTTCAATCTAAAACCTCCTTATACTGTTCCATTTTTATCAATCCAACGGCATTTCTTCCGTCCAATTCCCACCATTTGTGCTATCGTCCGACGAACTATCTTCGCTATTGTTTTCAGAATTGCTTTCGCTGTCCGATATTTCGACGCTACTTTCCGTACTGCTTGCGCCATCGGAAGACGAATTGCTTACGTCACCGCAAGAACATACCAAAAAACAATTGCAAACCAGTAAAATAGACACTATTATTTTTGCAAAATTTTTCATATATCCCCCTTTTTAACGTTTCGTTGGATTTTTTCTCAATTATATTATAATATAATTCATATCGTATAGTCATTTCTTTTTTTGTTGAAATTTTTACCTTTTTTGCACAGCACCATAATTCTTTTCCACTTTTTGTTAAAAACTTATTTTAACAAGCATCTTGTTGGTCTATTTCTTCTTGGGAAACGGTTTTTTCTTCCTTACGTTTCAAGTTTATTTTGATTGCGCTATACACGCACGCAATTACGCATACTGCAATACAAATACCAAACAATAACCAAAATACGGGATACCACCCGACGTGGTCTGCCATAAAACCCAACCCGTACGAAGTAATTGTACTGCCAAGATAACAACAACCGTTTAATATCCCCGCCATTTTCCCCGAGTTGATTTTTCCTTTCATAAACATAGGAAAAATACTGGTAATTACGCTATTACACGAAGATACCAACAGGCATACGATTGCAAAACCCACCACCGTTACTATAAATTGATTGAGTGAAAGCCCAGCAATAACCCCAGCGATAATGCACCCTGCAATGGCGCAATTTACGGCGCATTGTACCACGAAGTCGGTAATTTTCTTATGTACTTTTACCGCCAACGCATTGCCGAAAATAGACACTACGGGCAGGGCAAGCGTTAAGATAATAGACAGCGAATCGTCCAGTTTATATTGTTCTTTCAAAATAGTGGGGACCCAAGTGGTCAAACCGTCTTTTACAATATTCGTTGCAACCCCGTATATACCCAACGTTGCAGCGCATAACAAAATAAGAGATTTTGCAACCGATTGTTTTTTAGGCATTTCTTGGGTTTGAACGGCAACGTCTTCCGTTTCTTCGTCCGACTCCTCTTTAATTTTCTTTACAAGGTTGGGATACGCTTGCGCCCATACCAACGCAACCACGACAAATATCGCCGTTGCTATAAAGAAAATAATTTTGAAATTGATTTTTACCAATATCGCGCTTAACGAATACACAAAAAACGTACCAACCGCTACTGTCGTACCCATCGTAATCGTGGCTTTTTTCATTTCTTCTTTTGCCAGCGTTTCCGTCAGCACTCTAATCAGCGTGGGCCATAATACGGACATACAAAAACCGTTTAACAACCACACGTATTTGATAATTTCAAAATTGGTACAAACGCCCACCGTTACGTTTGCCACCGCCGACACGAGCAAACTGCCAAAAATCATCCAACGCGTATTATACTTTTTACAAAGAAGCCCGTGTATAACTTGACCTATACCGTAAGCAAAAAAGAAAAACGTGCTTACTAAACCCGCTTGCGCCTTTTCTACCCCATAATAATCCATTATTAAATTGATATTTGCAGCGTAATTGATTTTACCAATATACGAACACGCATATATCAACCAACACAGCCAAATTAAATAACTGCCGTATTTTTTTTGCATATATGTCACCTCGACAAAACGAATATTATAAAAGAAAAGGCATAATACAACGCCTTTCCTTTACGCAAATTCTTTTCGCGTTACAAAACTATTTTCATAACGTCCAAGCATTGTTTCCAACTGTCAATGCTTGTATAATCTTCGGGGTATTTTCCGTACTTACACGAAACCAAGTCCGTTTCTCTACCCACATTTTCGTCTATGCCAAACCAAGAACGTACTTCCCCAATTTTATACGTTACTTCGTTTTGCCAAACCCAAAACGGAACGGGCCAAAGGCGATAACTTGCATCAATGGCCTCATATACGTCTTTATCCGCGCCCGCTTGTCCGTGGTGCGCCATTTGCACAACGTCGCTCTTTAATTTCTTCCCGTACGTCTTTAATAATTTTGCGCCACTCCAAACGCTAGTGTCGTTTAAGAACATACACGTCTTGGCATTTTCATAACAAGGCACTACGCGAATCACCATCGAATTGCCGTTTACTTGGTCGTCCTCAGGGCTTTGCGT